>CAZPZK010000079.1:0-10430 GCA_964591095.1 uncultured Moraxellaceae bacterium
GCTCTGCAACTCTCGCTCAGCGCCGTGACGTTTTGGTTGCATCGACTCTGCATCAGTGAACTTGTCTCAAATAAGGCAGATGTCAGGTCGGTCGAATGAAACCGACCATCGACAACATGCTCTATCTCGCTGCGGCGTTGGTCGCAGCTTACGCGGTGTTTCGTCAACTTGTCTGGGGATACTGAAATGGCTACTCAATCGGCTCTCGCTCTCGTAGAGGCTCTCAAGGGAAGCGACGTCTTCCAGTCTCAGCTTTCGGCTCTCGACTCGATGCCATTGGCTTCGACGGATCCGCAGTTGGCAATCGACCTCAAGTGGTTGATTGACCAGCTTCCGGCGCTCCTGCCGATGGTCATCACGCTGCTGACGGGTGGCGGGTTCGCTCCGGCGCTAATTCCAATCATCATCAAGATCGTTGCCGAAATGTTCGGCGTTTCGGAATCCGAAGCTCGCCAGATGGTGACGGCATGAGGACCCTACTCGCGTTTCTGTTGCTCGCGTCCGTCGCCCTGGCCGATCCGCCGAAGGCTGTCATCAACGGCCCCACCGAGGCCATGCCGGGGGACTTTATCGACCTCGATGCGTCGGCGTCCGTTGGCGACTTCTTCGAGTGGAAAGTGGATCCTCCGCAGTTCAAGGATGGCCGCAAGACTTACCGATTTCCCAAGGGGGCGGATGGAACACCTCCCGAGCCGCAGAAGTCCAAGGAATGCGGGATCGCCTCACGGTCGGGAAAATACAGTGTGACGCTGATTGTCGCGAACGAAGAAGGAATCAGCGTTGCAACGTGGACGGTAACGGTTTTCGAGACACCGGCAGGAACCCCTGCGCCACAACCGCAGCCAAACCCTACACCCGCCCCAGTTCCGGCACCTCCGGCGAACCCCAGCCCGTCGGGGTTGTCGGACTGGGTGTACCAACAGGCGATAACGCTCGTTCCTGCGGAGGGGCGAGCAGCCGTCGCGTCCAAGCTTGCCGACAGCTACCGCCGCTATGCCGTTGTCGGAACCGCTGCCGCCAAGTCGCCCGCTGAGTTCGCGAAGGGTCAGGCGATGCTGAATCAGGCCATCCTGCTGATTACCGGCAGCGGTGCAAAGTGGGATCCGTTCCTGCAGGCTCTGGCGGGGAAGTTGGCCGCGCTCAACATGACCATCCCCCAGCAGCAGCAGGCGTGGTACGAAATCGCGGCCGGACTGGAAAGGCTTCAGTAATGGATTCCGTAGGGCTCTTTCCGGGCATCGAAGAACTGTCGCCTGAGATGCAGCAGGCCATCGAGGATGTTGCCGAGCAGACGGGCATTGCGATTCGTCGTCGCTGCTGTATGCCGGAGGCGGCGACGGGAAATGTTTGCGGCTGGCGACACAAGCCGGTCAAGGCGTCGATTCAAGGGTCATTGCCCGGACTCACGGCACAGCAGACGAGCGACACGTACAAGCGGGCGCTTCAAATTTGGAATCAGTCCTGCAACGTCGGCCTCCAATGGGTGGACGATATCGGCAATGCCAACATCTGGGCCAAATGCTTGAAGATCGACGGGGCGTCCGGCACCCTGGCTTGGTCGTACCTCGTTCAGTGCGGAGGATCCACGGTGAACACGCGGCTTGAGCAGCGCTACGACACGTCAGAAAAGTGGACGGTTGACTGGTTCCTCGAAGTCTGCCTGCACGAGCTGGGGCACGCTCTCGGGTTAAACCACATCAACAACAAAAACGCCTTGATGAACCCGTACAGCGCGGGCGGACGGATCCTCGCCCCCACGAAGTACGAACTCGATATCGTCATCCGGCTGTACGGTGCCCCGGTTCCGACCGCACCGGATCCGGGTGTTCCGAATGTCATTGGCGGGATGCTGTTCGTCGATGACGGTACGTCGGTCGCCGTCGATGGAACGGGCTTCGATTACGCGGGTCGCCGGTTCAAACTTCAGGTGAGCCAATGAACGCGATTCTATTGCTGGCTTTGCTCGGTGCGGATGCGTCCGACTATTACGGCGGCGCGCAGATCGCGGCAACCGCGTCGGATTACTACGTTGCCACCGTTCGCCCGAAGCTGATTGAAGAGGATCCGCCGAAACCGACTCCGAAGGCAATTGCAAAGCCGGCCCCGGCCCCGGCCCGCTCGGGCTATCCCGTTCGCGGCAGCCACTGGACGTTCCCTGGCAGCAACAGGACGCAATTGATTCACCATTTGCAGTCGGGTGAGCACGCCGGCAAGTTCTCGCTCTCGTGGCTCAACAGCCTGTCCTATCAGGAATTACTGAGCCTTCACGATGACGACCACGAGCACCGCGTAAAAGCGGCATCGGTGAATCGTCCGGCAGCGATTACGGACAAGGAACGAAAGAAGATCGAAAAGGATGTCGGGCGGGTGGTTTACGGGACGCGCGACGGCAAGCATCCCGGCCCGCTAGGCTCGGCGATTCGTGGCTTCTTCGGAGATCCACGATACATGCGGAGCGGTTCAGGTTGTCCGAACGGAATGTGCCCGAATGCAAGATGAGGTGCCCCGATGCTATTCTCCGGACCAGACACACGCGAACTGCGGTGGACCTGTCCCGATTGTGGATTCATCGAAACGGAAATCGTGCCGATGCCGAAGCAGGCCCGGAACGAGCCGAGTCGAATCGAGGTTATTGAACTGCATTGCGATGACTGCGACCGGAAGCGGATGGGCCTTTCGCCAGCGTGGTTGAAGAGTGCGGAGCCGAAACCGGTAAATCGAGTGTTTGGGAAAGTCGCAGCGCCGGACGGACCATGATTCCTGACTCCGAACTCACCGAGATGAAGGATTACGCACAATCGCTGTGCATGATGCCGCACGGCGGCTCGGTGCCGGGGAAGATGCTGCTGAAGGCGGTTCGGGAGATTCAGGAACTCCGCGAGACGATCGCGGTTCTGCGGACGCCGAGTGTTGTACAGCCAGAGAGGGAGTAGTAATGCAAATCAAGCCAGTATTTCGCCGTGACGGATACCTGATCCGATTGTTTCGCGTCATCTGGACAAACGGAACTGTAGGCGACGGCAGCGGATATTCGTGCAAGCTGTCATTTGGCCTGTCGCCGGCATGGTTCTATTTCAAGAGACCATTCGGCGGATTCTTGCTAATCGTCGCCGGTTTGCGGGTTCAGTATCAAAAGTCACTGGGCGGCATCCACACGTAGATGACCACCCCCCAAAACATCACCGACCTCCGCAACTGGCACGCCGCCGGACTCCCCGTCTGGAGCGGGTGGAACAAAGGCGGGTTCTCGCTCCAGTGGTACAACGACCTGATTCGCTCCGGCTGCCGTGTCATCCCGCCCGTGAACTTGCTCCAGTACGACTACCCCGATGAGCCGTCGCGTGGGTCGGGTGCTGTCGGATCGTTCAACTATTTCCTCGGTCCGCAGGCCAGCGAACTCGAATGGATCGGGCAGCAGGGGATTCCGATCGTCTTGCGGTACGGGAATATCGCACAGAGCTTCTACTCGAAGCGGTATCGCTCGAAGCCACTTGGTGGATTAGCAGATAATGGATCTCCACTAACATGGCAAACGGTGAATGGCGTCCAGTCGCCAACAAGCGGTGCAGACTATCTCGGTCCACCAGTGAATTGGGCGAACGAAGGGGGCCTGATCGGCTCATCCCCATACGTCGCCGAGATCGCGAAACGGATTCCGAATCCGTCGCACATCGTCCATCTGGAAAACCACGAATCCGGCTGGGGACCGGGGCCGAATGCTGGCGGGTTTACGAACTCGACTGGAAAAGTCACAGCATGGACGGACGACAAACCGCCACTGGGCATTGCCCCCGATCTGACGTTCAAGACCGCCGCTGAGATTGCCCGGTATTCTGTGCGATTGGCTGCTCGTGTTGCAGCCGGTGAAGCGTCGTCGCCGTGGGCTGAGTTCGCTTCCGCGTGCAAGAAGATCAAAGCGCTGTACGACGCCTACTACAACGGAATGTTCTCTGCTTTCCCGTCGGCGTGGAAGTCCAGTCGGTTCCTAACGGGCGCCTATAGCAGCGGTCGTGACCGAGGCTGGCAGTTTCCGAAGATCGTCACCGATCAAATCGGCCCGTGCCCGGATGCGATGTACGTCAACGGTAGCGGCTCAGAGTTCTACATCGACCGCTATCTGACCAACGATTTCACCTCGCCCGATCTGGACAAGTACAACCGGTTGCAGCAGCGCGCGTGGGAGTGGGAAGAAGCTCACGACCCGGATTCGTTCCGGCTGATATTCACGTTCATCGACGGCACGGGCGTCATCAAGGGAGCGAAGACCGGCAACCATCCGCCCGTCACCCCCGAAGTCTGGGGCGCGTGCATCGCCTGGCTGGCGTGGAACAATCGCGGCCCGAACAAGCGGCCGTCGATGATTTGCCACTACACCGACAACGCGGTCAAGCCGACGGACCCGTTCTTCACGCCGGCACAACAGGCTGAACTCGTGGCGATGGGTCGGCCGGAGATGACGACGCTGACCGAGGGGGACTATGCGGCGGCATCTGCCCGGGCGTTGAATCCGATCCTCGATAACCCGGTGGTGAGGAAGTTTTGGGAGGAGGGGGTGCCGGTTGCGGTGACGTACTCTCAGGGATCAGCACAAAAAGTATGGATGGCTGCATCAGACCTCGGAGGCGATCGACTGATGTATGAATGGTCGCCATGCGCCGGATTCGCAACGAGCAGGTACACAGTAATTCGTGCCGGGTTGACGTACACCCTCGACGGATACACCGCCCTCGTCACCAAAACACCGTTCCAACTCTGGAACGAATCCCGCCCCGACATGGCCGAGTTCCCGCTTGAGATGAGGCGGGCGATTTGGACGTATGACAATCCGCCGGGCCAACCATGAAGAAAAACACCGCCGGCCAAAAGCTCTGCGTCTTCGCCTTCGACAGGATTACGAACCTGCCGAAGACCGGTGACGCTGCGAATATCACGGCGGCACAGCGAATCGACTTCGAGGAACACTTTCACGCACTCGATGACGTTCACCCTGACGAAGATGATCCGGTTCTTGCACCTGGGCACTACACGTTCAACCTGCTGAAAGGCGAGACAAACGGCGACGTAATTAAGCGGGCCGCGAAGTCAGCGACGGCCAACATACTTGTAATACCGATTCCGATGATCGTCGAGACAACATCGGGAGTCTCTGTCGGCGGTGATTGCTGCGGCGGTCTCGCGGCGTTGCAGGCTCAATACGGAAATTCGTTGCTAGAAAAACTCGTCCTCAGTCTCTGTCCCCCTGGAACATAACCATGCCAATTGCATTCACGCTTGCCGCCCTGAAGACGCGCCTCACGACAGATCCGGCTGGGATCGGATATGCAGCCGATGTTGCGGCCCGAAACGATACGAACCTCGAAACGCTGGCGAACGACAAGACGACAGGCGGCACCGTGGCCCGCGAGCCGATTGCATCGTCGGAATTTCTTCTGACGATCGCGGCCGATATCGACCGGATGACATCCCTGCAAAAACAGGATTTGTACAGCGGGTGGCTGGCAGGCGGAACCGTGCCTGTCGCCGATCAGCGATTTCAAGATTGGTGGGGACGATTGGCCACTGAATCTTTCACATCCACCGCTGCCGTGCAGGCTCTCCAGACGCGCCCGGCCAGTGACATGGAAGTGGCCTTCGGCGCAGGTCGGTTTGTCGGCGTCAACGAAATCTCACAGGCTCTCAACCCGTAGGAATAAACAATGGCTCAATGGACTGCACTCACGGGCGACAGGTTCGCCAATGCGTTCAAGATCGCGTACCTGATTCCGATTGCGAATACCAACAATCGCTCGGGCGTGAACTACCGCACGGCGCTGCTCAATAGTGGAATTGGCGGCAAGACCGTGCGCCCCGATGGCGACGGCACAGCCGGGACGATTTCGGCAGCGGACAAATCAGCCATCACCTCTGGTGCAGCGTATGAGTACGTCGAAGAGTTCCCGACGAATCCGGCACTGAACGTGTCTCAGTTGGCAGCGGCGGTCGATGCCCGATACACCGCGCTCACAACTAGTGTCCCAGCAGAGCTCGCAAACATTCTCCAATACTTCGGCGGCAAATCAGCCAGCTAAGGATAAACAATGGCCACAGCTTATTCGGATCTGGTTGCCGGAACGCCGATCACCTGGAAGAGTTCCGGCGGTGACAAAGCGTTGACGCTCACCTCGCTGACCAACGGATCGGCGCGTGAGGGGGACAAGTCAGCAACGCTGGTGGATGGCACCAAGGGGATGCCGGAAGTCGTCGAGTTCCGGTTGGAGTCGGCCGTCGGATCGGCCGCGACGACCGGAAAGGAAATCAATCTGTTCGTCGGCGAGAGCGACAGCGCTACGGCCGGGACAGCAAACCCCGGCAACATGACTGGGGCCGATGCGGGGCTCAGTACGCCGACCGAATTGACACCCCAACTGAATTTCGCCGGTGCCCTCGTCTTATCGAACACCCGCGGAACGAACGTGCAGATCCAGCGACTGCGCTATAAGCCGCTTGCTCCATACCTCATTCCTCTGATCTACAACGACAGCGGGCAAACGCTCTCTGGAACTGCCGGCAATCACCAGCTCGTTATGACTCCCTACTATCGTCGCGCTCCGGTGGCCTGATGCCGTATCCGCAGATTATTGATCCTGCCTGTCCGCTCAATTGGGCGCATCCGCTCAACCGCAACCTCATGGCCCGGTGGCAATGCGTGCCGAATCCCGGATGGTCCGGGATGACGTTCCGCGATTTGGTGCGCGGCGGACGCTTCCCCAATGACATGACCGTGCTCGATACGTCTCCCGCTCGGGTTGGCAATCGTGGCCGACCAGGAGGATTTGGTTCGCTCTCGTTCAATGGCACGAATAGTTCGCTTCAGACTACAACCGCCGCAGGCGATAAATTTAGAGCGTCTGGAATAACGACGCTTACCATCTGTGCATGGATAAATGCGAATACGATCAATGCAACGGGACATTTCGTTGTTGCGTTGCGCGACTCCGGGTCATCCGGTTGGATTCTACAGGTTATCGATAGCGGTGGAAAAATAATCCGATTCGGTGCGCTGGGAAGCTCCAACATCGATTCGACTGCCGGGGTGATTGCAACCGGCGCGTGGTATCACATCGCCATCGTGTGGGTTAATTCGTCATCCGTTCGATTCTTCGTCAATGGACAATTTGTCAACGCGGGTGGATCGACAACGATCAGTACCGGAAGCACTGGCACGCCTGTTGTTCTCGGAAAGAGCTTTAGCGGCACAACGAGATATTTTGACGGGCTGATGGATGATGTGAGGATTCACAACGCAACTTTTAGTGATGCAGATATACGGGCCATTTTCGAGGACTCGCGGCGCGGTTGTCCCGACACGCTCAATTGGCTGCCGGAATGGTATTTGGGCGTTCCCCAGGCGGGTGGCGGGGCGACGGCGTTTCCGTGGCACTATTACCAACAAATGATGGCAGGGTGATCCAGCATGTTCCTACGGCAAGCCACAGCCTCACAGACGCGATCAACGCCGATCTTCGTGGACTCGACGGACTTCAAAACCGTCAAGACCGGTCTCACGATCGCAAACACCGATGTAAAGATCAGCGCCAACGGCGGCGCGCAGGCGTCGAAGAATTCCGGCGGCGGAACGCACCTCGGGAACGGATCGTACGCGCTGACCTTTGACGCCACCGATACGGCGACGGTTGGTGATTTCGAGGTGACGATCAACGTTTCCGGGGCGTTGCCGGTGTTCTTTCGGTTCACGGTGGTCGAAGAAGCTGTTTACGACATGCTCTTCGGGGCGAGTGCGATCGGCTACATCGCCAATCAACCAGTGGACGTTAACACAATCAAGACGAATCCTGTCGTCAATGCAGGTACGGTGACGTTTCCGACCGGGGCGACTCTCGCCAGCACGACGAATATCACGGCTGGGACGATCACGACCGTCACCACCGTGACGAATCAACTCACGGCCGCTCAAATCGCCACTGGCGTCTGGCAAGACGCGACGGCGGGTGACTTCACGACATCCAGTTCTATCGGAAAAGCGTTGTACATCGCCAACATTGCCCCTGGAGCGTCCGGAGGGCACATGATTTCGGGGAGCAACGCGGGCACGACGACATTCGGAGCACTCACGGTCACGGGAGCAACAACACTTACCGGTGCCGTCACTGGAACCAACGCCAGCAACGACCTTCGCGGGATTCTTTTGCAGGCCACTCAGACAGGCGTCACGATTCCGACTGTCACCACCGTCACGAACCAATTGACCGGAGCAGCAATCGCAACGGCCGTTTGGACCGATACCACAGCCGGCGACTTCACGACGGCGCTATCAGTCGGCAAGTCGATTATGAACGGTGTGAGCCTCGGGACGGGGTTGACGGTTGCCGCTGTCTCTGGGGCCGTCGGTTCGGTGACTGGTGCGGTTGGCAGTGTGACAGGGAATGTCGGCGGAAACGTGACCGGTTCCGTCGGCTCGATTGCGAGTGGCGGAATCACAACCGCAAGCTTCGCATCAGGTGCGATCAACGCGGCTGCAATCGCGGCTGACGCAATCGGGGCCAGCGAGCTTGCCACGGACGCTGTTGCCGAAATTGCGGCAGGCGTCTGGGATCTGGCAACCAGCGGCCACACGACCAGCGGAACATTCGGTGCGGCAATGAATGCGGCGGGCTCTGCAGGCGATCCGTGGGCCACGTCGCTGCCTGGGGCGTATGGGGCAGGTGCGGCCGGTTACATCCTCGGAACGAATCTTAACGCGACTGTCTCGAGCCGCGCCTCCCAAACGTCGCTCGATACGGTCGATGATTACGTGGATACTGAAATCGCAACGATCGTAACGCAAACCGGTGCGGGGGCAATTCGAACGGCCCTTGGGCTTGCTTCCGCCAACCTCGATACGCAACTTGACGCCCTTCCAACCAATGCCGAGCTCGCAACGGCCCTCGGAACTGCTGACGATGCAACGCTCGCGGCAATCGCGGCATTAAGTATTCCGACCGCAGCTCAGAATGCTGCGGCGTTGCTCGATCTGGCGAATGGAATTGAGTCGAGCATCACTCTCCGGCAAGCCCTGCGGTTGATCCTCGCTGCTTCTGCCGGAAAGATCTCGGGCGCCGCAACAACGACAATCGTCATTCGCAACGTTGGCGACTCGAAGGATCGAATTACTGCGACCGTCGACGCTGACGGCAACCGCTCTGCTGTGACCACGGATGCAACCTGATGTTTCCAGCTCGGTATTTTGCACCACGATACTTTGCGCCGCGGTATTGGCCGAAGGTCGGTTCAGGGGCCGGCGTCGTCACCGTCAACGCTCCCCCACGATTCCCCGCGGCACTCGTTCTCGCTGGCATCGGTAGACAGCAGGCCACGCAAGCCGGAGTCGGCCAGAGGATTTGGACACCATGAAAAACTTTGACGTTGTCTTCGATTCAAACGGCGTCGCCCCCGTGTTTGCCCGCATGGCCTGCGATGAGGGGACGGGGGAATATACGGGCATCCCTGGTGAAGGCAATTGGATCAAACAGGCAGACCTGTCCGGGATCACCTATTCGGTGACCGACATTACCGATCCCGAAGATGAGGCGGAAATCGTAACCGCAACGTCACTCACCGTGTCTGCCGTATTGTCGGACACCCCGAGCAACAACCCCCGAAACTGGAAGGTCGATCAGATCGGATACAACTTTTCGCACCGAATCCCCGCGAGCTCATTTCCCACTCGAGGCAATAGGTATCGGGTGAGTTATGCGGTCACGACCACCGGCGGGAACGTGCGGCACCTGAACTTGGTAGGGCCGGCGATATGACTTTCTCTGCGGTTACCCCACAAGAGGCCACGAGGCTGCTTATTGGGAAGCAAATTGTCGGCGTGGACATCGACTACACATCTCACGACCAAAAGGAAGCGAGATTGATTCAGTTGCACATCGAAGGCGGGACAATTGTCCGAATTGAAAACGATGGCGGTCCTGAGTGGAGCAACCTCGCATTCGAGGCGGCAGAACAATGAGCCAAGCCTTACGCCTCGCAAAACAACGCCAAAAGGAGAGACGACGCTTGAACGCAAACGGACAGATCATTGACCCGACACGCCCGAAGTTTCACCAGCAGTGGATACCGGGGCCACTGGCGCAATCTACCAGCGTGACCATGCAGACCCCAACAGGGGCGCAGGTGGTCACCTTCGGTGGGAAGTCGCTGCTGTTGGAAGTGGCCGCTGAGTTGCTCAAGGCACAACTGCAGCAACCGAGGGAGCTGGTAACGCCGGATGATCCCGACCCGGTCGAGGTGAGCTTGGACCTTGCCGAGCGGCTCATCAATCGATCGTTTGAGCGGATGCAGCAGCGTGGAAAAGACGCCGATTCCATCATCGAAGAATAAGGAGTTACGTCGACGAAATGGACCAGAAAACGGGCCAAAAATGGGCGGGTCCTTCCGGGGGGTGC
>CAZPZK010000080.1:0-10407 GCA_964591095.1 uncultured Moraxellaceae bacterium
ACTTACCACCGCTTTCTTGGCAAAAAACTATGTCAACACCATGAATGTTATTCAAGAGATCACGACCCAGACTACCGCAGGTACCATCGCAACCGCGCGATCCATTGGTAACTTGGCGGAAATGGCGGCTGAACTCCGGTTGTCCGTGGCAGGTTTCAAGCTGCCAGAAGCAGCCTGACGTTGCGTTCCTTGAGGGAGTGCCGGAATGACACTTGCTGAGTGGGGTATCAAACCGGCCTTGCCGATGTCGGATGAGCAGTTTGAGCTTTGGCAGGCATTGGTAGAAGTCAGAATAGGAATAACGGTGACACCCAGTCGCCGTTCATTCCTGGAAACCAGCCTGTCAACACGTATGCGTGAGATAGGACTGGAGGATTACGACGTCTATTACGAAAGATTGATGTCTGGTCCTTCAAGCAGTCCGGAATGGGTATTGCTGACTGACCGCTTGACGGTTCAGGAGACGAGCTTCTTCCGGCATCTCAGTTCCTATAATCTGGTTGAGGAGCATCTCAGCCAGTTGATTTCCCAGCCAAACAAACGGTCCCTCAATATCTGGAGCGCGGGATGCTCCACCGGAGAGGAGCCATATTCGCTGGCCATGCTGGCGGATAACCTGATCGCTGAAAGTCATCGCAAGGATATTTTCTTTGGGGTAACCGCGACAGATATCAGCCTGCCGACACTTATCAGGGCGCGTCAGGGTATTTATCCTGAAAGAAGGGTACTCAGCATTCCCGAGAAGTATCGGACGCGCTATGCGCATCCACTGACAAACCCCAAGGATTGGCAGATCGTTGATGCCATTCGAAGACGGGTGGCATTCAGTCAGTTGAACCTGATGGATCTGGAAAAAGCACCTTTTGCGGATATGGATGTCATCTTTTGTCAAAATGTGCTGATTTATTTCCGCCGATTCAGAAAACGTGATGTGGTGACTCATCTGGCCAATCGGTTGGCTTTGGGCGGTATCCTGGTGTTGGGCCTTGGTGAAGTGGTTGACTGGAGTCACCCGCAACTGGAGCGCATTGAATACCCGGATACCCTGGCGTTTCGCCGGATTTCCTGAGTTTAGACAAAGAATAAGCATCGGACCCCACAGGGGGGGTGATTTGAGATGAGCAATAATCATAACTTTCTCGCTTTGGATTGGGTTAAAAGCGAAATTGAAGAAACACTGAAGCAAGCTCAGCAGTCGCTTGAAGCGCATATCACCAATGAAAGTGATGCATCCCAGCTCCGATTCTGCCTGGCCTACCTGCATCAGATATACGGCACCCTGCAGATGGTCGAATTCCACGGCGCCGCCATGCTGGCGGAAGAGATGGAAAAGCTTTGCCTCGCGCTGGTAAATGGAAAAGTTCGTAATAACAAGGCCGCTTATGATGCCTTGGTCAAATCAATGCTGCAGCTGCCGGCTTATCTGGAAAGATTGCAGGTCAGCAAACGCGATACGCCGTTTGTACTTCTGCCGGCGATGAATGAACTCCGCATTGCCCATGACGAAATTCCGCTTTCTGAAATTGCCCTGTTCCAGCCGGATTTCTCGCGTGTATTTGCTATCGCAGCACAGTCGGGTGCTATCCCTAATGCGGATAGCCTCAAGCGTCTCCGTCATCTGTTCCAGATTGGCCTGCTCTCGGTGGTTCGTCAGCAAAATCAGTCCGATGGGCTGAATACCTTGCTGAAGGCGCTGGAAATGCTGGGCCAGGTCATGGGGCAAAAGGCCCTTCAGGCCTTATGGCAAGTCGGCGCGGCAATGGTGGAGGGATTGATCAACCGTTCCATTCCCCTGACACCGGCGGTGAAGTTGTTGTTGGGAGACATGGAACAGGAACTGAGGAAATTTGTCTCTTTCCCACAGCACAACCCTTCGCTCGACATTCTCAAGTCGATTCTTTACTACATCGCCAAGAGCCAGGGCACCACGCCACGCATTGTCGCGATTCGTGCCCTGTATCGTCTGGATGAGGCTCTGCCGACTCAAGAAAAGGTCGATGCGGAAAAGGACAAGCTGACGGCTCCCAACCGGGATGCCTTGCGTTCCGTGATTGCCAACATGGACTCTGAGCTGGTTGGCATCAAGGAAACAATTGATGATCTGATGTACGCGGATGCACGTTCTGTCCATACGCTCGAACCTTTACTGCCGGTCCTTCGCCAAATGGCGAACACCCTGGTCATCATGGGGTGGAAACATCTGCAAAAAATCGTCGACGAACAATTGATGGTGGTTTCCGGTGCGGTACGCAATGGCGAGGTGGCTGAGGGGACCTTGTTGCACCTCGCGGCCGGCTTGCTGGAGGTTGAATCCGGGCTTCAGCAAATGCTGGATGACAATTCTGTTGGTGAGAGCTATTCCGGCAGCGGTACGGTAGCCGATCAACTTTCGACGGCACAGGCCGCCGTTTTGCGCGAATCCCGCACAGCTCTGGAAAAGTCAAAGGAAGTCATTGTTGAGTACATCAGTTCCCAGTGGGATCCGTTGCGTCTCGCGGATCTGCCGGGCTTGCTGAAAACAGTGCGGGGTGGCTTGGCCATGCTGGATCTGGTGAGGCCTTCCCAGATCCTGTCGCGACTGACCGAGTTTGTTGAACAGCACTTGCTGCGGGAATCCTATCGTCCGAGCTGGTCCGAAATGGATACGATGGCCGACATCGTGTCGTCGGTTGAATATTATCTCGAACGCATGGCAAATCATCACCAGAACAATGATTTGCTGGAGATGGCCGAGCGCGCGCTTGAAAAGCTTGGCTACGGTCTGGTTCTGGTTGCACCTGCCGTGGAATTCCCGATTCGTCCGCACCGTGAGGTGATCGCTGAAGCCGAAGCAGCTGCTTTGGCGGCAGAGGCGGAAGCACCAGTGGAGACCGGCGACACCGAAAAAACCTTGTTGAATATTCCGGCGCTGGTATTGCCGGAGCCGAATGAGATGGCTGTGTCAACGGAGGCGGATACTTTCAGGGACAGTGATGACGATTCCGGGGACAATTCGCCGGCTGACATGGAAAAGACACTTATCAATATCCCGGCGGTGGTTGTGCCCGAAACCCCGGTGGAAGATATGGACCGGACGGCAACCAATTTGCCAGTGGTTACCGCCGAAAAACTGGATCCCGAACGTACACTCATTGCCATGCCCGTCATCACCGATGAAATGCTCGGTTTGATGGCGACGGATTCAGAAAAGACCCAAATCAATTTGCCGGCCTTGGATATTCCGCTGGCAGCCGATAGTGTCAGTGTGGTGGATGGCAACAAGACGCTGTTGAATATCCCGGCTATCAGCTTGGATGAAGACAAGACCTTGCTGGATATTCCGGCTCTGCCGCCGGAGGGTGACAAGACCCTGTTGAATGTCCCGGCGATCAACATCCCCTTGGCGGAAGAGGTGGTGGTTGAAAGCGATGACAGTTCGACCGATTTTGACAGCACGATCACCTTTGACGCGGAAGCCATTCTCGGGGAGATGAATTTCCAGGCCGGACATAAAGCACCGGCAGCCGTGGCTACAACACCAGAAGAAGTACCGTCAGAAAATATGGACGCTACGGCAGTGGACCTGCCGGCATTGACGGAATCCGTCCTGGAGCAAGATGCCAAACCTGCTTCCGAGCATGAACTGGCCATCTCAACACAGGCTCTGCAAGACGAGACCCAAGCACAGGACGCTCCCGAGATTGCTGAAATGTCATCGGAGGTTGTCAGTCCGGAGCCGTCTGTAGAAGTCGTTGTGGAATCTCCAACTCCGGTCGCGCGGAAGAAAGTCCCCGCGCCTGATTTCGGTCCCATGCCTGAAGATGATTTTGATCAGGATGATGAGATTCGTGAAATCTTTATTGAAGAAGCAGCCGAAGTTCTTGAAACCATCCATGAGTTTTTCCCGAAATGGGCTGCGAATCATGAAAACAAGAACGCGCTGACGGAATTCCGGCGGGGTTTCCATACTCTGAAAGGCTCGGGCCGCATGGTGGGTGCCCGGGTGGTGGGCGAATTGGCATGGTCGATCGAGAACATGCTAAACCGTGTTATTGACAAGACCGCAACCCCCACGGGTGTGATGACCGGTTTGATTGAACAGGTTTTGGCTACCGTTCCCGGACTGGTTGAAAATTACAATCAGCGTGAAAAACCGGGTATTAATACCGTACCCCTGATGAATGTTGCCGATCGCTTCGCCAAGGGTCAGTCCCCCACGTCTGAAGAGTTGCAACAGGCCGTATTGTGGTCGCAAGGAACTGAAGCCGAAGTGGATGAGGCGGTTGCAGATGACGTGGCGGAGATAGATGTTGAGTCAGTCATTGAAAGCAGTGAAGCGGTAGCCTCTCCAATCCAAGCTGGGCCCGAGGGTACGGTGCGGGAAGTCCAGGCCGAGATTATTCCGGCGGCTGATGCTGCTCAATTGGCGGCTGTCGAAGATATTGACTTTGATGTGGAGGGTGACTTTGATGTCGCCGATGCTCCAGCCGATGATGCTGCAAGCGTTGAGGCCGTTGACTTCGATGCCACGATCAAGATTCAGGCGACGGTAAGCGAAACCGTTGCCGATGAAGCAGAGGCAACTCCCGCCATCCAGACAGTAGCGATCATCAAGCCTGCCGCCAAGCCGAAGGTGGTGGTTACGAATTTCATGCCGGCAGACGATTTCAGCCAGGATGATGAAATCCGTGAAATCTTTATCGAGGAAGCGGAAGAGGTCCTGGAGACCATTCACGAATTCTTCCCGAAATGGGCGGCGAACTTCACAAACAAGAATGCCCTGACCGAGTTTCGTCGTGGATTCCATACACTGAAGGGATCCGGTCGCATGGTTGGCGCCAAGGTTGTCGGCGAATTGGCTTGGTCGATTGAGAACATGCTGAATCGCGTCATTGACCAGACGACGACTCCCGATGCCACGATGACTGGCCTGATCTCCGCAGTGCTTGAAGTGATTCCGGAACTCATCAACTGCTTCCAGAATCGTGAATTGCCATCGCTGGATACCGGTCCGCTGATGTCCATCGCCGATGAGCTGGCTCGTGCCCGTCCGGTCGGACTGGAAACGGTCTCGGATGCACTTCATCAGGCCCGTCATGGTTCTGTCGAGGATACGGAATCCGAAATCGAACCGATTGCCGCTGTTCCGGCAACAGCGGACGCCGCTGTGCTTGACGCATCGTCCGAGGCAGTTGCGGGTGACATCACCCCGGTAGAGCCGGAAGCTGTGGCCGAGTCCTCGGATGCGTTTGAAGCGCTGGCGGCCACCCTCGAAGAGGTACATCCCGAGGAGGCGTCACCGGCAGCGGCGGATCCGGTGCTGATGGATATCTTTGTCAGCGAGGCCAACACCTATCTGGAGGAAATCGCGCAATTTCTGGCAAGTGTCGGTGAAAACGCGAAGGTGCCGGTAACGGATGAGGTTTTGCGCGCCCTGCATACCCTGCGCGGCAGTTCAGGCATGGCCGGTGTAAAAACCGTGGCCACGATCGCGGCGCCCATGGAAACCCTTTTCAAGGATTTAAGGAACCAAGGCCGCTTGCTGAATGGTCAGCATCTGACATTGCTTGCCGAGACTCATCGCCTGATCAAGCAAAGCATTGCCAGCGTGGCCGAGGGTGGCAAAGGACTGGTGTCCGGGGATTCGGAACTTATTGAACGCATTGAGGAGGTCGCTCGGATTCCGGCCGCTGAGGATGAAGAGGCCGGTCCGGTTGAAACGGTTGTCAATTCCGCCGGGATTGTTGCCGGGTTCCTGGATTTGGGGCTGGATCATCTGCTGGATGCCCCGTGGGAATTGGCCGGTTGGCTGGAAGGTGAGGAAAGGGATGATCATATCCAGGCCTTGCTTGGGGAAATGCACATCCTTCAACCGGAAGCCCAGAAGGCCGGGATCGAACCCCTGGCCCAGTTGCTGGCTGCACTGACCGGAGTTTACCGCCTCATCGCCCGGGAGCCGCAGTCATCGCTGGAAAATGAAGCGCTGATGGAAGTCCTGGCCAATGCCCACGATGAAGTCATCAATATTTTTGACACATTGGCGGCCTGCCAGACGGTTGGCGGCAATACGGATCTGATCCAGAAACTGTCGGAATGGGGCGGGGCTACGGCTGTTACCGCGCCGGTGGTACGTGAGCCGGTACAGATTGACGACGGTGCGGATCCTGAACTGCTTTCCATCTTTCTTGAAGAAGGCGAGGAAGTACTGCAAGCGGCGGATGATGAGTTTCGTGCCTGGCAGGAAGACCATGACAACAAGCAGGCATTGCGCGCGCTGCAGCGCCATTTGCATACGCTCAAGGGCGGAGCCAGGATGGCGGTGGTTGCCAGTCTTGGCGATTTGGCCCACGAACTGGAATTCCTGTATGAAGGCTTGATGGACGGCCGCTATGCCTACAGTCCGATCCTGAGCGATTTGCTGCAGCGCTGTCATGACCGTATCGCCAACCAGTTGGCTGACCTTCAGTCTTCCGGTCGCTGCGAGTTCGCGAAAGATCTGGTGGAGGTAATCAACCAGTATCGCCATACGCCAAAGGATACGGTGATTCTGGATTTTTTCTCCTCAGCGGCAGGTGGCTTGACTGAAACGCCGGCAACGGCATCTGCTGCAATTTCGCAACCAACCGTTGAAAGCCAGCCCGCACCTCTTATCGAGGCGGCGCCGGTGTTGGCGGCTCCTGTTGAGGCCGAGTCCGCCACCCAACCCGCACTGGACGGCATCACCAGCGGATTTGATACGGAAATGCTCGAGATTTTCCTGGAGGAGGCCCAGGAAATCGTGGAGGAAACGAATCAGAAGCTCGCCGACTGGCGGGCGACGCCGGAAGATACGGGACCGGTAAAAATCCTCCAGCGCGGCTTGCATACGCTGAAAGGCGGCGCCCGCATGTCTGGCGTGACGGCCTTGGGTGATCTGGCCCACGAAATGGAAAACCTTTACGAAGGTGCTTGCCAGAATCGCTACCAGGGAACTCCTGAGGTATTTTCAGTACTGCAACGGTGCCATGACCGTATTGCCGAAGCCGTGGATATGCTGAAGGCCAAGGGCCAATGTCCCGGAGTTGCGGATCTGGTCAACCAACTCAAGCGCTATCTGGCAAGTCCTTCCACCTTCACCGATACGATCATCCCGGCGGATGTCGTGGAACCTGCGGTCAAGGCCGCTCCCGCAGCACCCGTGGCTACTCGCGAGACCACCATCGAGGAAATAACGGATTTTGCCGGAATGCCCTCCATGATGGGGAATTTCCGGAACGTCAAGTCGCAACAGACCGCCCAGGAAATGATCCGCGTGTCCTCCGAGTTGATGGAAAAGCTGATCAACCTGGCGGGTGAAGGGTCGATCATCCGTTCGCGCGTGGAAATGGGTGTGCACGGTTTTGCCCAGACGGTGGAAGAAATGGGCGCCACGGTACAGCGTCTGGCCGAACAATTGCGCCGGATGCAGGGTGAACTGGAAGCGCAAATTATCGCCCAGCACACCACGGAAGGGGGCAAGTATGAAGACTTCGACCCCTTGGAAATGGACCAGTATTCCGCGGTTAACCAGTTGTCGAAATCGCTTTACGAATCCGCTTCCGACTTGATGGATATCAAGGGAACTCTGATTGAAAAGGCCCGCGATACTGAAACCCTGCTGTTGCAGCAATCGCGATTGAATACCGAACTTCAGGAAGGTCTGATGAGTTCGCGCATGGTGCCTTTCTCCCGTCTGGTGCCGCGTCTGCAACGGATCGTGCGCCAGACATCCCAGGAAGTGCACAAGCCCGCCGAATTGCATGTCATCAATGCTGAAGGCGAAATGGACCGCACCTTGCTGGAAAGACTGGTAGCTCCGCTGGAACACATGCTCCGGAATGCCGTTGACCATGGAATGGAGCCTCCGGAAGACCGCACCAAGTCGGGCAAGGAAATGATGGGACGTATCTCCCTGACCCTGTCGCGCGAAGGCGGTGAAGTGGTTCTGACGCTGGCTGATGATGGGCGCGGCATTAATGTCGATGCGGTCAAGAAGAAGGCAATTGAACGCGGCCTGCTGACACCGGATACGGACATCAGCGAAAAAGAGTTGCTGCAATTCATTTTCCATGCCGGTCTGTCCACCGCACAGCAAGTCACCCAGGTTTCCGGACGGGGTGTCGGCATGGACGTGGTGCAAAGCGAAATCAAGCAATTGGGCGGGGTAGTCAGCATTGCCTCCGTCCGCGGGCAAGGCACAACCTTTACCCTCCGCCTGCCGTTTACGGTGGCGGTGAGTCGCGCGTTGATGGTCCGGATCGGCGAGGATGTTTATGCCATTCCGTTGTCACAGATCGAAGGTATTGTCCGCGCCAGTCCCTACGAACTGGAGACCTATTACAGCCCGGATGCGCCACCGTTCGAATATGCCAACATCACCTACAAGCTCCACTATCTGGGTGAGTTTGTGCACGGTACGCGCACGCCGTCCTTGTTTGGTCAAACCATGCCCCTGCCGATCATGTTGGTGCGCGGCGGTGACCAGCGCGTGGCCATCCAGGTTGATCAACTGATCGGCTCCCGTGAAATTGTCGTGAAATCAGTCGGAGCGCAACTGGCCAGCGTGGCCGGCATCTCCGGCGCCACGATTCTCGGTGACGGTTCTGTTGTCATCATTCTGGATGTGCTGGCCATGCTGCGCGCCGCCGCCATTTCCCGTCCGCGTGTCCGCGTGGAAGGTGAGAAGGTGGAAGCCAAGGTTGAGAAGGCTGTCCGTACCGTCATGGTGGTCGATGACTCCGTGACCGTGCGCAAAGTGACTTCGCGCTTGCTGGAACGCCATGGCTATGAGGTGGTTCTTGCCAAGGATGGTCTGGATGCCATCACCAAGCTTGAAGATATCCGGCCGGACATCATGCTGCTGGACATCGAAATGCCCCGGATGGACGGTTTCGAAGTGGCTTCCCTGGTCCGCCACAATCCCAATCTCGTCGGCCTGCCGATCATCATGATCACTTCGCGAACCGGCGAAAAGCATCGGGAACGCGCATTCCAGATTTGCGTGAATTGCTATATGGGCAAGCCGTTCCAGGAGCAGCAACTGCTGGATACGATTGGTGAACTGCTGGCATCAACGGCGGCTGAGAGGTCTTGATCATGGATGCCGTGCACAATCCTCGCGTTGCCATTATTTCCGACTCCAGCCTGCAAAGGCTGGCGCTGGCACACGCCGTGAAAGGGCACGGTTATGAACTCGCGCTGAATATTCCTCCTGACAGGCTGGATGAAAAGACCCTGCGCAACACCCGCACCGATGTTTGGCTGGTGGACATGCAGGAAGAGGATGACGATCTTCTTGACAAGCTTTTGTCACAGGATACGCCCATTCTGTTTGGCGTCGAGCAGGCGCCGGTTCAGGGAACTCGCGCCTATCCACGATGGGAACGCCGGGTCTTTATCAAGCTCCATGATGTCATCGGACATCCGGTGATTTCTGAAAGCCTGGACCCGCTGGAAAAGGTGACTCCGCGCCCGGTCAAGTCATTCCAATTGACGTTGCCGCAGGAGATACTCAACCGCAAGGCCTCGCAGCGACTGGAGTATGTCTGTGTGCTGGCCGCTTCGCTGGGCGGCCCGGCTGCTGTCAAGGAGTTCCTGGATTATTTGCCGGGGGGGTTGCCGGTCGCATTTTTACTGGCGCAGCATATTGATGTACGGATGCAAGAGTCCCTGACGCGCGTGCTGGTGCGCCATAACCATATTCCGTGCCGGATGGGGAAGGGGGGGGAAAGCTTGCGTCATGGCGAGTTGCTGATTGCTCCCGTTGAAACCGAAATCGATTTCAGCGCGGACGGTCAGGTCATTGCCCGCGATATGCCTTGGGATGGTCCGTATTCGCCTTCGATTGATCAGGTGCTTGCCAATATCAGCCGACGTTTTGGTAAGCGCTCCATTGCCATCATCTTCAGTGGCATGGGGGGGGATGGATCCATCAGTGGTCCGATGATGGTCGAAAGTGGCGGCGTGATCTGGGCGCAGGACTCCGCATCCTGCGCTTGCGCCAGCCAACCGGATTCCATGCGCGCCACCGGTTGCGTGACTTTCAGTGGCAAGCCGCTGGAACTGGCTCAGAAACTTGTGAATCATATTAACGCCGGATTGCATTCCAGCGCTGCTTGAGGGGATAAACATGTCACAACTGGGTACATTGTCCCAAACCACCCTGCTGAGCGCCACGACCGGCAGCATGCCGGGTTATTTGTTGCCAATCTGGCAAAAAATGATCCTGGTGCCGACGACGACGGTGCTGGATTTCATTCCCGCCAACCATCTGGTTCCGCCCAAAAAGAAGAAGGAAGGCTTTCTGGGTACTGTGGAATGGCAGGATAAACCGATTCCGGTTTTTTCATTTGAAGCGCTGAACAAATCCAGCAAATCGCCCGAACCGCAAACCATCGCAGTGTTTCACGC
>CAZPZK010000081.1:0-912 GCA_964591095.1 uncultured Moraxellaceae bacterium
AGGTGTTCGTCCGAAAACAGGAACGCCCCAATAATCATGGGGCGTTCTGTTCAACAGCTCATCGCAGACAGGGTTTTTACACAGTCTGGTGACGGGGCTTTTTTCATGGGCCGGAGGCTTACTTGCGCAGCGATTCCGGCAGGTGCGGGGCGATGGTCGTGACCAGCGCCTTCATCACCTTGATGTTGCCTGCCACCACGTTGCCCGACTTCAGGAAGTTGTGGCCGCCGCCCATGTCGCAGACCATGCCGCCCGCTTCGCGGATGATCAGGTCGCCGGCGGCGATATCCCAGGATTTCAGCCCCAGTTCAAAGAAGCCGTCCATGCGCCCGGCGGCGACATAGGCCAGATCCAGCGAGGCGGCCCCGGCGCGGCGGATGCCGGCGGTGTTCAGCGCCACGTCCTTGAACGCGGCCAGGTAGGAATCCATGTAGCTCTGCTGGTCGGGGCGGAAGGGGAAGCCGGTGCCGATCAGCGCGCCTTCCAGACCGCGACGGTTGCTGACGCGGATGCGGCGCTCGTTCAGCGTCGCGCCGTGGCCGCGGCTGGCGGAGAAGCATTCATCGTTGATCGGGTCATAGATCACGGCGTGTTCGGTCTGGCCGCGATACTGCACGGCAATGCTGACCGCGAACTGCGGGAAGCCGTGGATGAAGTTGGTGGTGCCGTCGAGCGGGTCGATGATCCAGAGGTAGTCCTTGCCTTCCGCCTTGCCTTCGATGAAGCCGCTTTCCTCGCCCTGGAAGCCGTGGGTCGGGTAGGCCTTGCGCAGCGCCTCGATGATGATGCGCTCGGCGTCGCGGTCGACACGGGTCACGAAGTCATTGACACCCTTGGCCTCCACTTCGACATCGATGTACTGGAGTTGCTGGGCGGCCTTGGCGATCATCTGGCCGGCCTGTTTGGCGGCGC
>CAZPZK010000081.1:922-10389 GCA_964591095.1 uncultured Moraxellaceae bacterium
GCGGCGCGAACGGCCATGGTCAGCATGGGTTGCATGGAGGACATGGGCAGGAAACTCTGAAAGAACAAAAAAGGGGCGGCGCATTATAGCAGAGGTTTGGGCACGAATTTGCTACCATTGACGGTCGTTCCCCGCTAAACGGCGTCAAGCCGACGGATGTCACCGCACATGTTCAGCAATATTCGTGTCGTCATGGTCAACACCAGCCTGCCCGCCAACATCGGCGCGGCGGCGCGCGCCCTGAAAACCATGGGTCTCGGCAACCTGGTGCTGGTCGATCCGCAGATGTTCCCCAACGCCGACGCCACCGCGCTCGCCTCCGGCGCGTCCGATATCCTGCATCATGCCCGCGTGGTGCCGACGCTGCAGGACGCCATCGCCGACTGCAAGCTGGTGATCGGCGCCAGCGCCCGCAGCCGCACCATTCCCTGGTCGATGCTGGACTCGCGGCAGGCCGGGGAGCTGGTGCGCACCGAGTCGGAACGTCATCCGGTGGCGCTGGTGTTCGGTCGGGAAGACCGGGGTCTCACCAATGAAGAATTGCAACAGTGCCACTATCATGTCTACATCCCCAGCGACAGCGACTACGGGGTGCTGAACGTGGCGGCGGCCATCCAGGTGATCTGTTACGAAGTGCGCATGGCGCACCTGATTGCCGAGAACCGCCCGACCACCGACATCGTGCAACCGGCGTCGATGCCGCTTCCGCACGCGCCGTGGGATGAGGAACTGGTCAATGCCGAGGACATGGAAGGCTTCTACCAGCACTTCGAGGCGGCGATGGTCGAGTCCGGTTTCCTGGATCCCGACAATCCCCGGCAGATGCCGGTGCGGGTGCGGCGCATGTTCAACCGCATGCGGCTGGACCGGCTGGAATATAACTTGTGGCGTGGTATCTTCAGGCAAATGCAGGCCATGGCGGCGGAAATCGCCCGAGCGAGCAAGAAATGATGATCAACGAATTCCTGGAACAGTTGCGCGAGGATGTCGATTCGGTCTTTGACCGCGATCCGGCGGCGCGCAACACGCTGGAAGTGCTCCTGAACTATCCCGGCATCCATGCGCTGCTGCTGCACCGCGTGGCGCACGGGCTGTGGACGCGAAAATACAAGGGCGGCGCCCGGCTGGTGTCGACGTTCAGCCGTTTCCTGACCGGCATTGAAATCCATCCCGGCGCGAAGATCGGCCGCCGCTTCTTCATTGACCATGGCATGGGCGTGGTGATCGGGGAAACCGCCGAGATCGGCGACGATGTCACCCTCTATCACGGCGTGACGCTGGGCGGCACCAGCTGGAACAAGGGCAAGCGCCACCCGACGCTGGAAGACGGCGTGGTGGTGGGCGCGGGCGCGAAGGTGCTGGGTCCGTTTACTGTCGGCAGGGGGGCGAAGATCGGCTCCAACGCGGTGGTCACCAAGCCGATTCCCGCGGATGCGACAGCGGTGGGCAACCCCGCGCGCATCATCATCAAGCAACCGCTGGTGCTGGGGGAGGAAGAGGAAGCCCGCCGCCATTTCGCCGCGAAGATCGGCTTCCAGGCCTATGCCGCCACGCCCGACCTGCCCGATCCCGTGGTCGAGGCATTGCGCGTGCTGCTGGACCACATGCAGGCCACCGACAAGCGCCTCGACCTGATGTGCTCGGCGCTGAAGCGCGTCAATGGTGATTTCTGCGACCAGAAGCCGGAAAAGCTGGATACCGAACAGCTGATGCAGAAAACCGAACACTACTGAGCCGTTGTGCCTTTGGAGGGCTTGCCCGCAAGCCCTCAGTCTTCCCTTACTCCCTGCCGGTATTGCCCCGGCGTTTCCCCCGACAGTTCCCGGAACCAGCGGCTGAACGACTGGCTGCCGCCAAAGTGCAGCCGCTCCGCCACCGCCGCGATGGGGTCCGTGCTGTTCGCCAGATACTGCCGCGCCATTTCCAGCCGCAATTCATCGTGCAGCTGCCGGTAGCTGCCGCCTTCGCGCTCGAACTGCCGGTGCAGGCTGCGGCTGCTCATGCCCATCGCCTCGGCCAGCGCCTCGCGGGAGCCGTCACCCGTCTGCAACAATGCCCGCAACTGCGTCCGCGCCCGGTCAATGAAGGAGCGGGGCTGGTCGCGGCGGCCGATCAGCTGCAAGGCATGTTGTTCCAGCACGTGCTGCAGGGCGGCGTCGGGGTGGGCCAACGGTAGTTTCAACACGTCATTGGGCAGCACCAGCGCCGATACCGGCTGGTTGAACAGCACCGGGCAGCCGAAGACGCGCTCGTATTCCGCGATCAGCGCCGCATCGGCGGGTGGTTCATGTCGAAAGCAGACCCGCAGGATCGGGTGCGGGTGTGCTTGCAGCATGCGGATCTGGATGGCGTTCCAGCAGCCCAGCAGGTATTCGGTGGCCTGGCGGCGGAAAACCGGATTGTCGGTCCTGCATTCCCAGCACCACAAGGTCACGCCCGGTTGACGCACCAGCGATGTGCGGCCGATGTCGCTGACCAGCACTTCGTAGCGGATGGTCATTTCGATGACTTCCTGCAGGGTGGAGCAGGCTTGCCGGATATAGCCCAGCACGCCGAATCCGGTCGGGTTGGCGTATTCCGACATGCGCAGTCCCACCAGGGGGTCCCCGGTCAGCGCGACAGCCTCACTGACCAGCTTTTCCAGGTGGAAAGCGGGGAGGCGCGCAGTGGCGTCAGCCGGTAACTCCGCGGGCAGGGCGGCGGCGAGGCGCATGGCTTCGGCAGGCAGTCCCGCGGCCTGGGCGCCGTTCAGGATATGGGACAGCAGGCTCGCCAGCACGGTATCGCCGGGGAAGGATTCAGGATGGGAAGTCGGGGATTCAGCCATGATTTATTATTCTGTCGGCAACCCGGTAGTCAATAACACCGCATGCGGCGGGAAAAATCAACCCTCATTCTGGATCACTGCGCTAACGGCAAATGGCGGCCGAAGCCGCCATGCCGGAGCCGGGGAAATTACAGGCCGACGCCTTTCAGTCGGTTGGCTTGTTGACGGAAGATCGCCACCGGATTGGTTTCGAACAGGTTGCTCAGACCGAACAGCTGGTTGACCTCGTCGAAGTGGTTCAGCGCAAAGTTGTCGCGGATGACCGCGCCCAGATGGCTGGAGCAACGCGGCACCAGACCATCGTTAGCGCCGGAGAACACCACCTGCATAGATGCCAGCGCGTAGTCGATCGGGTCCAGGGCGTTGGTGAAGACGCCGGTTCCGCCCCAGGAGTAGTAGCGCACGCCGTTGGCGGTGGCGGCTCCTTCGCCGCAGGGATTGGCGGCAGAGGGCATGCCGGCCGGGAAGCGGCGGTTGAAGTCGGCGGCCCCGGTCGAGGTCAATGAGGCCAGACCTGCCAGCGAATCCTGCTGGTAGGCTTCACCGGAGATCAGGCCGACCAGCTGGAAGAAGCTGTTGATGAGTCCGGACAGGGTGTCGGCGGCGATCGGGCCGATGCCGGGAATGGTGGTGACACCCTTGATGGCATCCGCCACCGGCGAGCCGGTGTTAGGCCCGCCAACCGAGGTAGCGGAGGCGACCGCTTCCGGCAGCACCCCGGCGACATAACGGATGGATTGCGCGCCATGACTATGGCCGATCAGGTTGACCTTGGCGGCGCCGGAAATGGCGCGGATCTGCTTCACTTGGTTCAGCAACTGTTCGCCGCGAACTTCCGAAGACTGGAAGGACGCAACCTGGGTAATGAAGACCTGCCCGCCATTGACGGCGAGATCCTGGGGAATGCCGTACCAGTAGTCAATGGGGCCGATTTTCGAGAAGCCGCCCATGCCGTGCGCCAGCACGATCGGGTATTTGGTCTTGGCGTAAGTAGACAAAGTCCACGGCGAGCTGTTCCTGGCGCAGCCGCCGGAGCTGTTGCACACGGCAATGTCGGCAGCTTGGGCGATGGCGGCGAAGGTCAGGCCGCCGGTCAGCAGCAAGGGGGTAAGCAGACGGTTCATGATCCTTTCCTCAAGCGTATTGTTGTGAGTGTTTTTTGTTCTTGGTGCCGACAAGCGTAATGAAATCGGCGACGAATGGCAGGATGGCTAAAGAGACAGCGGATGAGCAAATTCGGACAGGCGCGGCGTTTGCCGCGCCCGGTTCAAGGAAAGGTCACGCTTTCGATATCCGGGTGCACCACCAGCGTCGAGCTGTTCGCCGCCGGGAAGTTGAACCAGTTCATGCCTTGTTCGCTGATGGTGGTCGTCTTGCCGGTCAGCCACAGCCGGTATTCCCTGAAATAGGGGTAGGCGCTGTCGATCGATACCCGTTCGGCAGGCCAGGCCCATTCCATGGGCACCAACAGGCCAAAAGGGTAACCGTCAGCCGTTTTCATGCGGTCGGCCTGGTTCAGCTGGAACAGGTCAATATCCTGGTTGGTGTTGATCACATGCAGCACCGGCCGGTACAAGAAATCCCCGGCCAGCAGGCCGCGTGTGCCGGGGTTCAAGGTCGGGTCGGCGATGTCGATGTTGAGGTGGGTGATCAGCGGGACATCCACCCAGGGCTTCAAGGCGGTCACGTTGACATAGCCCGCCCCGGCGGCGGCAAGTGTATTGCCGAAAACCGGAATGTTCTGGCTGGCGGTAAACATCTGCGTGGTGGAAATGCCGGTGATGGTGTTTTCCTGCGTCATGGAAATTTGGGCATCCCCGAAGAACACCGGTGAAGTCTTGGTGGTGATGTTCTTGCTGCCATCCACCGTGCCGTCCAGCGACAGCAGCAGGCTGTGGTTATAGCCGGCGCCCCGCGCCAGCGGGATGAAGTCCATGCTGATGTGCTTCAACTGGTTCTGGCTGTTGTAATCCTCGGCGGGGCGCATCGCCACCACCATGTCGTTGTAGTCCTTGTCACCGGCAGAGGGATAAAGATCCTCCCAGGCCATGATGCTCCACGCCTCCTTGCGCGGGTAGTAGTTGGTGAAATCGCCGCAACCGGCCAGACCGCCGATTTCCGGGGTCACGGTCAGCGTGACGGAGCCGGTATAGGCGCCGGCCTTCTGGCTGGAAATGCCACCCAGCATGGTGCTGACCTGCAAGGTATGAACGGCGTCATGGCCATCACCGGCGGCCACCAGCCGGTCGGGGTTGCCGTCCAGGCTGTACTGTGGCTTCAGGGTGTAACTCCCGTTTTGCAGTCCGCTGCCGCTGATCAGCACCGTGACGGAACCGTTGCTGCTCAAATGGAAGGAGTCACTGCCGGCATAGCGCGCGGAGGCGCTGCCGGAGACGCTGCCCGCCACCGGCGACAGCGTCAGGTTGTCCAGCCCGGTCAGCGAGGCGGCCAGGCCAACGCTCATGCAGACCGTGGCATTGTCATCGACTTGTCCGCCGTTATGGATGGAACCCAGTGTCTGTGCCTGGAGGTCGGTGGCGGCCAGCATCAGCAAGCCCGGAATCAGGATTTTCATGATGTTCTCCGTTCAGCCTTCCTCGAGCACTTTCGGGCGGATCATGATCAGGACTTCGGTTTCCTCATCCCGGCTCTGGGTTTGACCGAACAGGTTGCCGACCCCGCGCAACCGGCTCAGTCCCGGCAGTCCGTTGGTTTGCTTGCGCTGCTTGTGCTGGAACAGTCCGCCCAGCACCAGGGTGTCGCCATCACGAATGTCCACGGTGCTGGAAATCTGGTGCGACACGATCTGCGGGGATCCCTTTTCATCCAGTACCAGGTCGGAAACCGAGGCCTCCTTGATTTCCAGGGTGACATCGCCGCTGATGGCGATCTTCGGGATCACCGTCATGTTGATACCGTAAGTCAGTTCCTTACGGCGGTCGGTGCTGCCGCCGGTATTCTCAAAGGGCAGCCAGACCGTCGATTGGGAGGAAAAGTTGGCCTGCTTGCCGTCCCGGGTCACGATCGAAGGCATGGCCTTGACTTCCGCTTGACCGGAGGTGCGCAGCATTTGCACGGATTCGGCCAGGCTGCGGGACGGCGTGGTGCTGGTCTGGATCAGGGGGCCGGTCAGGTTGCTGGTCTGGCTGGCGGACAGTCCGCTCCATTCCCCCAGTCCCAGTTGCCGGGTGCCGCCGGGCACCTGGGCGTCCCGGACCACCTTGCTCCAGCTGACACCCAGGATGTCCATCGCCTTGACGCTCACTTCGACAATGCTCATTTCCAGCAACACCTGGGAGGGGGCCTGGTCCAGCGCCATCAGGGCGGACTGGATGCGGCGCTGCATGTCCATCGGCGCGGTGATGGTCATGTGGCGGCTTTCGGCCTGCACCCGCACAAAGGTCTGAAACATCGGGGCCAAGGCTTGCATCAATTGGTCCGGGCTGGAGTTTTCCGGCTTGAAGACACAGGTGGTGGCCAACTGGGCAAAACTTCGGCTGCGCGGGTCGGCCGGGCCGATCAGGATATGGCGGGCCGCCACTTTGTAGGAGTAACCCCCCGCGGCCAGTACCACCTCAAGGGCATCCGCGAGACTGGTGTTGCTGAGGCTGACACTGACCAGGCCCTCCACGCTTTCATCCAGCACCAGGGAAACACCGGTCAGCATGTTCAGTTCCGCCAGGACATCGCGGATATTGGCATCGGTGAAGGACAGTTCGATATTGCCGATGGTGCTGATGTCAAGGGACGGGCCGTCGGAAACGCAGGTGAAGCGGTTCGGCTTGCGCTCTTTTCTCGGAGTGTCAGCCGGAGTGAGCGTCATGCGGCGCGGGGCATAATCCGCGCCTTGTGTCCTGGCGGCGGAGGCCGCCATGTCTTCAATGCCGCCGGGTTTGGCCGTGACCTTGCCCAGCGTGGTCGTAACCGGTTCCGGAGCCGGGGTCAAGGTGACCTTGCTGACCGTTGCGCATCCGCCGAGACCGGCGAGCACAAGGTAAAACGGCAGAAACAGGTACGGGCGCATGGGACGGCTCCGGATCAGGTTTCGCCGGACGATTGCATCGCCACGGCGGGAGCGGCGGTCCTTGCGGGCTCAGTGGGGGTGGGGGCCGGAGCAACCGCAGGAGCGGTGGGCGCGGCGAAAAGGTTGGCCGGCAATTCCACCGTGGTTTTCACCAGCGGCTGGGCACGGTCGGAAAAACGGTTGCGCACAAAGGCCTGATAGGTTCCGGCGGGCAGGGTGCGGGGCAATTCGCCAAAAACGACCACTTCGCTGCCCGGGAATACCCGCGAGGCGGCATCGCTGCGTTGCCAGGCGGACTGGGTTTTCAGCGGGGTTTTCAACACCAGGCGGTTGCTGGCGTCTCGCAATTGCAGTTCGGCATTCAGCAGGCCGTCAGTCTTGCCGCCGTTCTTGAACAAGCCCTTGATGAAGACGCGTTCTTCCTGCGGCTCCAGCGAAAGGTCATGGAAATGGGTGATGGTGCGCGTGGTCATTGTTCCGCCGACATTGACGGACAGCACCACGGCATAGCGCACATTCAGGGTAATGCCCTTGGCTTTCAGCGGTTGATCTTCTTCCACCATGATGGCGGCGACATTGGTGCCGGCAGCCTTGCGCGGCACTTTGACGCTGCCGTTCAATACCACCGTCTCACCCTTGCGGATCGACAGCTTGTTCTTTTCCAGCGTAATCCAGCCGGACATGTCCTCGGCGCCGGCTTCAGGCGGCAGGAACTCCATGTGGCCGGTCGGCAACTGGTTCAGCCGGTACACGGAAACCTTGGCGTTGCCGCTGGTCTTTCCGAGCACCTGGATCTGAAAGTTCTGGGAAACATCAGGCGCGCCCGTCAGTTCGATCAACATCGGGGAAACCCCGAATTCCGCCGCATGCGCGCCCAGTGATGACAGGGCGAGAGTAACGACGACAGCCATCTTGCCCATCCACTGGCGGCAGGCCCTGTTCAGGGTGGGGAGCAGGAAGGTTTGACGGTTTAGCATGATGAATCCTCGTCAGGAAAAAATGGGTAGCGGAGGGGCGGCCGCTACCCGGACAGTCCGCATCAGATCGCGGAGACGGTGATGGTGATGGTGGAGGAGTAGCTGCCGGCCTTCTGGGCGGAAATGGCGCCCAACTTGGCGGCGGCGGCAACCGAGTGAGTGCCGGTATGAACACTGTCGGCGGCGGTGTCGAACTGCATGCTGCCGCCGTCCAGGTTGTAACTGGTGGAGACGCTGTTGGAGCCGTTGCTCAGGTCGCCGCCGGTCAGGGTGACGTGCACCTGGCTGTTGGCTTCCAGGTGGAACTCGTCAGAACCGCTGTAAACAGCGCCGGCCGAGCCGCTGACATCATTGGTGCGCAGTACAAAGTCATCCAGACCGGTAATGGCGGCGTAGCGGCCAACATCCATGCTGACGGTGGCGCTCTTCTGGTCAAGGACTTGGGCGCCGGCGAGGGTGGAAAGAGCCAGGGTCAGGGCGGGGATGATGCGGACGAAAGTTTTCATGGTGTTACTCCGGTATGTTTTGTACGCGCGAATTGCGGCACTTAGGGGTTTGTTTTTGTGAACTGCGTCACGCTTTTAATGTTGCAGCAAGCGTGCCAAGTTTAGAAAAAATTAAATATCTGTTTTTAAACAATGGCTTGCGATTTTGTGACGGGAATCTCACTTTTTTCGGGGTGACGAAATTTGGTTGGTCATAAATGTGACAGGGTTCGCATTTGTCAGGGGCTGACAATTTTTTTCTGTTACAGAGGGGGGTATGTCGGGCGTGATCGCGGCGGATACGGTTTCCGCCTATAGATGTAGAGAGAGGACAGGGCATGCCTGTTCACGAGGTTGATTTTCCCAAGGCGGGCGTTGAATCACCCTACATTTCAGTAGGGCTTATTGCCCTACACTTTAGTCGTGTTCTATTGTTGACTAAATCAGTCGGAATTAGCTACAATCAGACTGACATCAACCGGTGGAGGGCATGAATCATGCGTCTGACAACCAAGGGCCGCTACGCGGTCACCGCCATGCTGGATCTGGCCATTCACGCCCGCCGCGAACCGGTGAGCCTGGCCGACATCTCCGACCGGCAGTCCATTTCCATTTCCTATCTGGAACAGCTCTTTGCCAAGTTGCGCAAGAAAGGGCTGGTGTCCAGCGTGCGCGGTCCCGGCGGCGGCTACCAGCTGGCCCGCAGCGGCGGCGAAATCTTCATCGCCCAGATCATTGACGCCGTGGACGAGTTGGTTGACGCCACCCGCTGCGCCGGGCAGGGCGACTGCCAGCAGGGCGCCATGTGCCTGACCCACGAACTGTGGACCGATCTCAGCAAGCAGATTCACAGCTTCCTGTCCGGCATCAGCCTCGAAGAGCTGGTGAACCGCCGCGACGTGCAGGCCGTGGCCTTGCGCCAGTCACACGGCGCGCATGCCCGTGAGTCCGGACTGCTGGGCGATCTCGCCTTCTCCTGATCCGGGCAACCGAATTCTTTTCCAGTGCAAGCCAGGTGTCTATGAAACGCCAGATTTATCTCGACTACTCGGCCACCACGCCCGTCGATGAGCGTGTCGCCGCCAGGATGATGGAGTGCCTGACCTTTGACGGCAACTTCGGCAACCCTGCTTCCCGCTCGCACAGCTACGGCT
>CAZPZK010000082.1:0-10319 GCA_964591095.1 uncultured Moraxellaceae bacterium
ACGTCAGGGCATCACGGGAACGCTGCAACTGCTTGATCTGCCGCGTCAGCTCCTGTCCCTGCGCCAGCTGCAACCCGGACTGTTCCTGAATCGCCTGCCACAGCCACCCTCCTCCGCCAACCACCAGGGCAAACATCAGCAACCCTGAAATCGGCAGACGGAATCGCGTCCGGGCCGGGGAAGTCAGCCCCAGGGTCTGGCGAAGGTCTGTCATGACGGAAGAACCTGTCGGTGATTATCGTGAAGGAATTTAATCAATACCACGCCCGGCCTCCTTCCGCCAAGCCTGCAGCGTGAGCAGTATCTGGCCGGGCTGTGTTCCCGCCGCCGTCAGAATCGTCAGGATGCCGGCGGTGCGCGCCTGATCCGCAAGCCTGTCACTGATCAGCAGCGCCGGAATGCGGCGCGCCGATTCACCGGCTACCGCCAGCCAATGACGAAGGGATTCGCCGCTGGTCAGCACCACCACGTCCGGCTCGCCCACAGCAACAATCCGGCTCCACTGCCCTGCGGCCTCCTCGGGCAATCGACGCTGGTACAAATCCAGATAATCCACAAGGACCGCGCGGGACTGCAGCCAGTCCCGCACCAGATTACGTCCGCCTTCTCCGCGCAGGACCAACACCCGATCCCCGGCCTGCAGTGCCGCCAAGGGCGGCAGGGTAGTTACTCCTTCGCTGGTTTCCAGCGCCGGAACCCAGGGTGCCAGTCCGCTGCGCTCCAATACCCGGGCCGTCGCGTGACCGACGGCAATCCACGCTTGGCCGGCCGGCCATTGCGGCCAATATTCCTGCAGGGCGTCAAGCCCCAGTTCGGCTGCGGTCGGGCTGACGACAAATACGGCCCGGTAACGATCAAGATCCATCAGTTTCCGGCGGTCGGCTGGAGACATGTCGCTCGGTATGGTTTCGAGCAGCGGCAACGAGCTGATAAGGGCGCCTGCCGCCGTCAAGGCTTGATCCAGGGGATGGCTCCGGCCCACGGGCCGGGTGTTAAGGACATGCAACCCGGCCAGCGGCAACCTGGGCGCTTCAAGCGCGGGCATCAAGCCAAGCCCGTCGCCGCCAACAGGGCGCCGGCCCCGGATGCGAGCAGCTTTTCGGCCACCTGAATGCCCAACGCCTCGGCATCGGCCGGCTTGGCCGTTTCCGCGGCCGCGCGCAGGATCTGGCGGCCGTCCAAGCTGCCCACCAGTCCGCGCAACGAAAGGACGCCTTCGCGCAACAGCGCGTGTCCGGCAATCGGCACCTGGCAGCCACCCTGCAACCGGCGGTTCATCGCACGCTCGGCAAGCACGCACGTGGCCGTGGCGGCATGATGAAGCGGCGCCAGCAGCGCCCGCGTCCCGGCATCATCCAGTCGCGCCTCGATACCGACTGCCCCTTGCCCAACAGCGGGCAGTAGTAATTGGTCCGACAGGTACTGGGTAATACGTTCCGGCATGCCCAGACGCAGCAAGCCGGCGCTTGCCAGCACAATCGCATCATAATCGCCGTTGTCGAGCTTGCCGAGCCGGGTGCCGACATTGCCACGCAAATCCTTGAGGACCAGATCCGGACGCAGCGCGCGCAACTGGCATTGACGCCTCAGGCTGGAGGTCCCGACCACGGCGCCTTCCGGCAACATTTCCAGGGAGGCAAACCGGTTGGAAACCAGGGCATCATGCGGATTTTCCCGCTGGCAGATGGTCACGATGTCCAGCCCTTCGGGGCACTCCATCGGCACATCCTTCATCGAGTGAACGGCGATATCAGCCACGCCTTCCAGCATGGCGGTTTCCAGTTCCTTGACGAACAATCCCTTGCCGCCGATCTTGGCCAGCGGGGCATCGAGGATGCGGTCCCCCTGCGTGGTAAAGGTCACCAACTCAACTTCCAGCCCCTCATGATGGAACTGCAGCAACGACTTGACATATTCAGCCTGCCAGAGGGCCAGGGGACTCTTGCGGGTGGCAATGCGGAGGGTTTTCATGAGGGGACGCCTGCAGGGAGAAAAATACAGGGAGGATTATGGCGGCCGGAGACAGCCGTTGAAAGGGGGAGGCGGCAGGTTTGACAACCGCCGCCGCCGGCCGGAGGACTTGACAGGCTCAGTTGCCGTAGACAACGACCGTAAAGTCGGCAATAACACCCATGATGCTCTGGGTTTCATAGTCCACATGATGGATGCGGCTGATGCCGGCATTCTTCGCCGCCTGCTCAATGCTGGCGTTGCCGACCGCATACACGCCCAGGATGGTGCGCGCGCTGGAGCGCCCGATCTTGGTCGGCTTCTCCGGATTGTCCGTGGCCGCCAGCGGACCGGTGACATTGGTGTAAAAAGTCCCGTTAACCGGACTCATGCCGGTGGCGCATCCTGTCAGGGCCGTCGCCAGCAGTACCGGGCCGATCAATTTCTTCATGGATCAATTCCTCGTGGTCATGGTCAGTTGTTGGTAACGGGAGCGGAAGGCGGTCTTGGGTCCCTCTTCTTCCTGCCCGGAATCCGAAATTTCGGTATTTTCCTCAGGATTCAGCGCCTTGGCGGCGATGGCCTGGGCGGCATGGGTATCCAGCCACGCCGTGATATCACCCCACACCTTGTCCTTGCCGATATCGTGCAACGTGGCGTGGCGCATGCCCTCATAGACCTTCAGGGTCTTGTCGGTGCTGACGGCCTTGGCCATCAACAGTTCGCTGCCCTCGCGTGACACCAGGACATCCCGGGTGCCATGCACCACGATGAAGGGGATCCGCACGTTGTTGATGTTCTGGTGGAGGCGCTGTGTCACATCCTGCATGGCCACCAGGAAACTGGCCGGCAGCGACTGGTGAACCGCGCTGGGGTCTTCCCAGAAACGTTGCTTGACAGCCGGATCGCGGACCACGGTCCAGGTGAAGCCCTTCCAGATCGGCAGGACCGGAGTCTCAGGGATGTTCTTGGCGCCCTGCGCCGCCGTCCACAGGCCAAATCCGGCAAAACGATTGGGGATCCCGAGGAAACGACCGGGATTCAGCTGGACCGCCGGCGCATTGAGCACCAGTCCATCGCTGGCAACACGGCCGCTGATGTGGGCCAGCAGCACGACCGCCCCGCCCAGCGACTCTCCCTGCAGGTAGACCGGCTTGCCGGGATACCGCCGCCGGATTTCACGACGGGCGATTTCTATGTCCTCGACGTATTCGTCAATCTTGCCCACCGATCCGCGACGGCCATAACCCTGGGACTGACCCCAGCCCCGCAGATCAATGCCAAACACCGCATAGCCGCGACCGGTCAACTCCCGGGTCCACGGATCATAGAAGCCGGAATGCACCGCCGTGCCGTGGGCCAGCAGCACGACTGCCTTGGGGGTGCCGGATGGCAGCCACCATTGGCCGAACAGGCGCAAGCCGCTGCGGGTGAAGAAATGGCGGGGTTCGCTGGCGCCAGGGGCCAGCACGTACTTTTCGGGTTCCGCCGATTTCACGGCGGGGAGGCTGCTACAGCCGGCCAAGGTCAGGACAAGGGCGAACAGCGAGAAAATGTGGCGGAAAAACATCCACTTACCCATAAAACAACCCCAGCCGCAAAGTTGCGGCTCTTCTTTTTGTGGTGGCGTTATTCTGATTGTCTGTCGGCGGAGGCGCCAGCAGCCCCCCTTTTTATCACAAATTATGCATTTTATCGCGGATATCCGCCAAATGACGCCGACTGACCAGCAATTTGTCCGGGATACCCTTCAGGCGGACTTGGTACTGCCCAGAAGGCAGCAACTCCAACCCCTCCAGAAAGGTCGCGGACATCAGGGCATTGCGATGCACGCGGATAAAGCGGTCGCCAAACTCGGTTTCCAGTTCCTTCAGGGTTTCGTCGATCAGGACAGATCCCTTGGTGTGGCGAACAGTGACGTACTTCTGGTCGGCCAGGAAGTAGTAAATTTCATCGAGGGGCACCAGCTCCAGGCCACGGTGGGTGCGGGCAGTGATGTGATTGCGCGTGGCGCCGGGCTTGCCATCGTCATTGGCCTGTTCGCGCAGATGCTGCAATTGGGCGCGGTTGACGCGGGTGGCGCGTGACAGCGCCTCATTCAATTGGTCGCGGCGGACAGGCTTGAGCAGGTAGCCGATGGCCTCGACCTGAAAGGCCGCCAGGGCGTACTCATCAAAAGCCGTGATGAAAATCACCGCCGGCGGATTGGGCAGGCGCGACAACTCCTCGGCGCAGGCAATGCCGTCCATGACCGGCATGCGGATATCCAGCAGCACCAGGTCCGGAGTCAGGGTGGCCACCTTGCTCAGGGCATCGAGGCCGTTCTCGGCCTCGCCCACCACCTCGCAGTTGGCGGCGTCACGCAGCATCCGCACCAGCCGGTCCCGGGCGAGGGCTTCATCATCACATACCAGAACCTTCATAGGGCCTCCGTTCTTATCTCTATTCTTCGAGAGGTTTGCCGACCTGCGACACCAGAGCATAGGGATAGCTCAGGTAGGTGGTGTACAGGTTCTCTGTTGCCTGTGTCTGTAGTTTAGCCTTTTCTCCGTAATGCGCGCGCAAGCGCTCACGGATATTGCCAACAGCCATGCGGTTACCCTTGTGGTGGCTTGGCTTGTCCGGATAATACGGGTTGGTGATGACGATCGTCACCTCCTGTCCGTTCCAGGCGACAAGGATGGTGACCGTTGCCGCGCCCGACGCCGGCTCTACCCCGTGATAAATGGCATTTTCCAGCAAGGGTTGCAAGGTCAACGACGGAATTCTCAGGCCGGCCGGCAATTTTTCCACCCGCCAATCCAGTTCCAGCCGATTGCCCAATCTAAGCTTCTCAATATTCAGATAACGTTCGCACAGCGATAACTCATCCGTCAGCGGCACTTCCCCCTCGGCCCGCAGGCTGGCACGGAAGAGCATGGACAGGTCTTCCACTACCTCCTCCGCAAGATCGGGATCCACCGAAATCAGGCTGGCGATGATATTCATCGAATTAAACAGGAAATGCGGCCGGATCCGCGCCTGCAACGCCTGCAGTCGCGCGGTCAGCTCCGTGCGCTGGCGTCGCAACAACTGCTCCTGGAGGTAGAAGTAACGCAATACCAGTCCGGCGATGATGCCGCCCATGATCAGATTGCGCGCCAGCGCCAGGCCCAGTTGCACCTCACCCGGCTGGCGGATGCCCAGGAACAGCAGGACGCCTTCCGCCAGAAAGGTAAAAAAGGCCACCAGCGCCAGAAACAGGAAAAAGATGACAAAGGCGGCGGTCGACCGCCGCATCTTCTTCAAGTACGGACGCAAGGCGCAAAACATACCGGCCGAACTGATCGCCACCCAGGACAGCAATAGCGACTTCAGGCCGAGCGCCACCCAGGGAAAAGGCCACAGGCGGCTGATTTCCGTCATCAGCAGGAACAGCGCCAGCAACTGGCTGACCACCAGCAACCGCAGCACCGCCGCCATGTTGCAAAAATCAGGCAGAAAAAAATCATCACCGGCGGCGGGGCTGCCGGCCTGCGCGGGCCTGGGGGTTTCAGACATGATTCCTGTTATACTCTTGAGTTATTTTTTCCATCCAGACTCGATTCCTATGAGCACTACTTCTTCTTCCATGTGGGGCGGTCGCTTCAGTGAAGCCACGGATGCCTTTGTGGCCGAATTCACCGCGTCTGTCAATTTTGACAAGCGACTGTACCGTCACGACATCCAGGGTTCCATCGCCCACGCCACCATGCTGGCCCGCGCCGGAGTCCTGAACGAAGCCGAACGCGACGCCATTATCGAAGGGCTGACCGCCATCCGGGCCGACATCGAGTCCGGCAACTTCGAGTGGCGCGTCGACCTGGAAGACGTGCACATGAACATCGAGTCGCGCCTGACCGACCGCATCGGCATCACCGGCAAGAAACTCCATACCGGCCGCAGCCGCAACGACCAGGTCGCCACCGATATCCGTCTCTACCTGCGCGATGAAATCGACTTCCTGCTCGGCGAAGTCCGCCGCCTGCAGACCGGCCTGCTGGATCTCGCCGAACGCGAGGCCCACACCATCATGCCCGGCTTCACCCATTTGCAGACCGCGCAGCCCGTGACCTTCGGCCACCACCTGCTGGCCTGGTTCGAGATGCTGGTGCGCGACGGCGAGCGCCTGACCGACTGCCGCAAGCGCGTCAACCGCCTGCCGCTGGGCTCGGCCGCGCTGGCCGGGACCACCTACCCCATCGACCGCGCCTACACCGCCGAGCTGCTCGGCTTCGAGGCCGTGTGCGAGAACTCGCTGGACGCCGTTTCCGACCGTGATTTCGCCATTGAATTCTGCGCCGCCGCCGCGCTGACCGTCACCCACCTGTCGCGCATGAGCGAAGAGCTGATCCTGTGGAACTCGCAGCAGTTCAAGTTCGTGGACATTCCCGACCGCTTCTGCACCGGCTCCAGCATCATGCCGCAGAAGAAGAATCCGGACGTGCCGGAACTGGTGCGCGGCAAGAGCGGCCGCGTCAACGGCCACCTGATCAGCCTGCTGACGCTGATGAAGGGCCAGCCGCTGGCCTATAACAAGGATAATCAGGAAGACAAGGAGCCGCTGTTCGACGCCATCGACACGCTGAAGGGGTGCCTGCGCGCCTTCGCCGACATGGTACCGGCGCTGAAGCCGAACCGCGATGCGATGCGCGAGGCGGCGCTGCGCGGTTTCGCCACGGCCACCGACCTGGCGGATTATCTGGTCAAGCGCGGCACCGCCTTCCGCGACGCCCATGAAATCGTCGGCAAGGCCGTGGCCTATGGCGTGCAGACCGGCAAGGATCTGGGCGCGATGACGCTGGACGAACTGCGCCAGTTCAGCGATACCATTCAACAGGACGTGTTTGACGTGCTGTCGCTGGAAGGTTCTGTCAACGCCCGCAACCACATCGGCGGCACCGCCCCGAACCAGGTGCTGGCCGCCGTGGCGCGCGCCCGCGTCCGTATCGGCTGAGGAGGAAAACCATGACCCGTACCGTGATGTGCCGCAAGTATCAACAGGAACTGGAAGGAATGGCGTTTGCGCCCTTCCCCGGTCCCAAGGGCCAGGAACTGTTCGACACCGTGTCGAAGCAGGCTTGGCAGGAATGGCTGAAGCACCAGACCATGCTGATCAACGAGAACCACCTGAACGTGATGCAACCGGAAGCGCAAACCTTCCTGTCCGAGCAGCGCGAAAAGTTCCTGAGCAACGCCGATTACGAACGCCCGAAGGGCTGGACCCCGGAAAAGAAGTGAACTGACCGTTCACGCCCGTACGGGGAAAACAAGCGGGATTTGCCGTATACACGTAAGGCCGGTTCATCCGGCCTTACGTCTTTCCGCCCCGTGAGGTATGTGTCATGAGTCAGTTGCTCACCATGTACAACAGTGTCGGCAATGCCGCGTTCAGCGGCATGATCGGCCAGATTGCCCCCTTTTTCAGCACCATTAACGCCACATTTACCGAACTTCGCCCCCATTTCGCCGAAATTACCATGCCCTTCCGCCGCGAGGTCACCAACCACCTCGGCACCGTGCACGCCATCGCCATGTGCAACATGGCGGAACTGGTGGCGGGGACCATGACCGACGCCTCGATTCCCGCCGGTTGCCGCTGGATTCCCAAGGCGATGAGCGTGCAATACCTGGCCAAGGCGAAGACCGACCTGCGCGCCGTCTCCAGCGGCGAAGGCCTGGACTGGGCGGCGGGCGGCGACATCGAGGTGCCGGTGGACGTGTTCGACACCCACGGCATCAAGGTCTTCAGCGCGAAAATCACCATGAACGTGCGGCCCGGCGATCTGGTGCTGAGCGACGACGCCCGGAAGCTGGCCTGAACCATGTGGCGCTCGCTGCGGTTCTGGCTGCATTTTGGCGCGCTGATGCCGGTGGCGGTGCCGCAAGCGCTGCATACCCGGCGCACCGCGCTGCGGCTGCCGGAAGCGGAAGGGCCGCAGCACGGGGCCTTTGCCGGTGAAGGCGCGCCGTGGCGGGTGGTGGTGGTCGGTGAATCCACCGTGGCCGGCGTCGGCGTGGCGCAACAGGCGGACGGACTGGCCGCCGCCGTCGCGAAGGCCTTTGCCGCCCGGACCGGCCGCCCGGCGCACTGGCGGGCGCATGGCCGCAACGGCGCGCGCATCCGCGAGGTCCGCCGCGACCTGCTGCCGGATGACCTGCACGCGGCGGATCTGGTGCTGGTCAGCATCGGCGTCAACGACACCACCGGTTTCAGCTCCCCGCGCCACTGGCGGGAGCAACTGCGGCATCTGGTCGCCGACATCCGGCGGCAGACGCAGGCGCCGATAGCGTTCCTCGCCTTGCCGCCGATGCATCATTTCACCGCCCTGCCGCAACCGCTGCGCGGCGTGATCGGTCATCGCGCCGGACTGATGGATCACCATCTGCGCCGGGCGCTGTCCGGACTGCCCGGCTGCCGGGTGCTGGATTACGGCCTGGAGATGCACCCGCGCTATCTGGCGGCGGACGGCTATCATCCCTCAGCGGAGGGCTATACCCTCATGGGTGAAACGGTGGCGAATTTATCGGCTTTGCCCTAACCTTCCGGAAACAGTGCGCGAGGCTTCCGGATGATCAGTTATCTCATTTACGGCCTGTTGATTGCCGGGGGGCTGATGCTGATCAACCGGCTTCGCCAAGGACCGGCCACCCCACGCCAGAGGAATGCCACCAACCACGATAATTGCGGCAGCGGCACGGACACCGGTTATTACAATAGCGGGTCCGATCGCGATGACCGGGACAATAACTCATACTGCCACAACGATGACACGGAGAATGACAGCAGTTGTGGCAGCTCCGACGGCGGCGATGGCGGGGGTGGAGGCGATTGACCGCTTTACTCCCCACCCGCCCCCGATATACTGAGTCAAAGCCCACCCTCAGGGACCGCCGATAATGACAACAACCGGAATCGTGGCCACGCTAAAGTTCGCCATCCGCGCCGCCAACCTGCTGGGCCTGCTCGGCCTGTTCCTGCACCTGCCCCACGCCCTGCCCGGCTTCCTGGCCTGCCACCTCACCGCCACGATGGCGACAGTGCTGCTGGCCTTCCACCTGAAGCGCTCGGTGCCCGGCTGGGGCCTGGGAGCCTTGCTCCTGCCGTTCATCACCAGCACCTGGCTGACCTTCCGCCCGGAAAACACCCCGGATGTCATGACGGCGGGTGACAACTGCTGGTACAACATGGAGCGGGAGGTGAACCACATGATCGTGGTCGGCATCCTGTTCTTCGACCGCGCTCCGGAAAAAGCAGCGCTGGAACAGCTGATTACGGAGCGACTGCTCAAATTCGACCGTTTCCGGCAGGTGCCGCGCCTGCGCAACGGCCATCGCTATTGGGAAGATGACAAAGACTTCCGGCTGGACCGCCATCTGCACTTCCGTCCGCTGCCCGAGCCTTCGTTGCAGACCTTCCAGGAGCGCGTGGATACGCTGGCCGGACAAAAGCTGGATTTTGAACATCCGCTGTGGGATCTGGAAGTGGTGCCGAACCACCCGGACGGCGCGGCAATCATCGTCCGCATCCACCACTGCAACGCCGACGGCATCGCACTGGTGCGGGTGCTGCTGTCGCTGACCGACAAGGCCGCGACCGCCGTCGAGAATACCACCGAGGCCCCGCGCGCCTCCCGTCCCAAGCATCACCCGCTGAAACTGCTGTGGGAGCTGATCGTTGCCTTCCCGCGCATGCTGATGCTTCCCGACAGCCGCACCAGCTTCAAACACCCGCTGACGGGACAGCGCGGCACTGCGTGGTCCGGCCAATTGCCCTTGCAGGACATCAAGCAACTGGCGCATGCCCACGGCGGCAAGATTAACGATGTGGTGCTGGCCGCCACCGCCGGCGCGGTGCGCCGCTATTTTCAGCAGAACAACGAGCCGGTGGACGGCATTACCTTCCGCGTGCTGGTGCCGGTGAACGTGCGGCCGTTGGACGGGCCGATCGTGCTGGGAAATCAGGTCGGGTTCATCTACCTGCCGCTGCCGGTGGGCGTGGCCGATCCGGTCGGCCGCCTGCGCGCGGTGAAGGCGGGCATGGACGCGATCAAGAGCGGCAAGGAAGCGGTGCTGGCCTATTTCTCGCTGTCGGTGATGGGCACGCTGCCGCGCGGTGTGCAGCATGCACTGATGGACGCCTTCAACGACAATGCCTCCTCGACCATGACCAACGTGCCCGGTCCGCGTGAGCAGCTGTTCTTTGCCGGGGAAGCGATCCGCAACATGGTGTTCTTCGGGCCGCAGTCGGGCAAGATGGGCGTAGGGCTGAGCGTGTTCAGCTATCAGGACACGCTGACGATGGGCATTTCCGCCGACAAGGGCATGATTCCGCATCCGGAGGTGTTTAC
>CAZPZK010000083.1:0-10216 GCA_964591095.1 uncultured Moraxellaceae bacterium
TGATGTTGCGCACGCCGCGTCCTTCCTGGCCGATCAGCCAGCCCAGCGCGCCGCGGAATTCCACTTCGCTGGAGGCGTTGGAGACATTGCCCATCTTGCGTTTCAGCCGCAGCACCTGCAGCGGGTTCTTGCTGCCGTCCGGCCGCCAGCGCGGCACGAGGAAGCAGCTGAGGCCGCCCTGGGCCTGCGCCAGCACCAGGAAGGCGTCGCACATCGGCGCTGAGAGGAAGAACTTGTGTCCGACCAGTTCATAGGCCTGACCGGGGCCGCCTTGCCCCACCGCATAGGCGCGGGTGGTGTTGCTGCGCACGTCGGAGCCGCCCTGTTTCTCGGTCATGCCCATGCCGAGGGTGACGCCCTGTTTCTGCTCGATCGGCACGTTGCGCGGGTCGTAGACGCGGCTGGTGATCTTCGGTTCCCACACGGCGGCCAGGTCCGGTTGCAGGCGCAAGGCCGGGATGGCGGCGAAGGTCATGGTGATCGGACAGCCGTGACCGGCCTCGACCTGCGATTGCAGGTAGAAATGCGCGGCGCGGGCGACATGGGCGCCGGGCTTGGGGTCGCTCCACGGCGCGGCGTGGATGCCATGTTCTATGGCGGACTTCATCAGCTGGTGATAGCTGGGATGGTACCTGGCGAGGTCGACGCGGTTGCCGAAGCGGTCCTGCGGGTCGAATTCCGGGCCGAACTTGTTGGCGAGGTGGCCCAGTTCCAGATATTCCGCCGAGCCGGTCAGCGCGCCGAAGGCGGTCAGGGATTCCGTCGCCCAGCCCGCGCCTTCGCGGGTCACGGCTTCCCGCAGGGCCAGGTCAGTGGTGTAGAGGTTCACGTCCTGGAATTCACTGCCGACGTTTTCCACCTCATGGGTCTGGGCAAGGAAAAGGGCGGCGCGGTCTTGTTGCACGGTCATGGCTTGTCTCCGGAGCGGGGAGGAAAGGTGAGGGTCGCCTGGCACCAGGCGGCGGCGCTGTGCGGCGGGGTGGCGGCCAGCTCACGGCCGTCGCTCCCCAGGATCATCGAATGGCCCTGTCCGGGCACGCGCGGGCGGCCCGCGCCCCAGTTGGCGTTGGCAACCGCCAGCCGGAAGTGTTCGGCCAGTCCGGTCAGCCGCACGGTGCGGGAGTCTTCTTCTTCCACCCAGGCCGAGGGAAACAGCAGCAGGTCGGCGGCGGTCAGTTCGGCGGCGGCCTCGTCGGCAATGAAATGCAGGTCGAAGCAGATCGCGGCCGCGAAGTGAACGCCGTTAAGTTCAATGACCGGCGTGCCGAGGTTGCCGGGGCTGGCCCAGTTCTCGGGTATCCACGGATGGCGCTTGCGCCAGTGGCCGATGCGTTCGCCGTCGGCATTGAACAGCAGCAGGCTGTTGTAGCAGCGCCGGCCGTCACGTTCGATCAGCGGCACGCCCAGCGCCACCTGATAGCGGCGGGCGATGTTGGCGCAGGCGCGGGCGGTAAAGCCGTCCAGCGGCTCGGCCAAGGGACTGAGGTCGAAGTCGCCGCGCGGCGAGACGTAGCCGGTGAAGGCCGCCTCCGGCAGCAGCACCAGATCGGTTTCGTCCCGGTGCTGTTCCAGTTGGCCTTCCAGCCAGCCCAGCGCGCCCGGCACATCGTTGTAGCGCGCCGGGTATTGGGCGAGGGCGATGCTGAGCGAACGGGTGGCGGTCATGACGGCGGCCTAGTGCACGGCGCTGTCGCCGGTGCTCACGGCGGCCGGGCGGAAACTGTCGTAGAGCTGCCGCCAGATGTCGTGTCCGGCGCGGTCGAAATGCTGCACGAGGTCGGCGCAGGCGCGGCGGGCGGCCGTGTCCACCAGTGGCTCGGGCAGCAGCGGGTCGAAGACCATGTGGCGGATGGCGTCGTTGCCCAGCAGGTAGGACTCGCGGGCGGCGGCTTCCGGCTCCAGCGCGTCGGCCTTGGCCAGCCAGGCTTCCAGCCGCTGCCGGATGTCGTGGTAGCGGCGGTTCAGCGCCTCGCCGTCCCACAGGCCGCGGGCGCGGGCATCGCGGGCGGGGTCGAGGTCCGCCAGACGGAAGACGGCGGCCTCGCTGTCCAGTCCCAGCTTGTAGAGGCGGTCGCGCACCGCGCCGACCCCGCCCAGCAGGTTGTCGGGGCGCAGGTAGAGGCCGCGTTCCAGTTCGCACAGGCCCAGCAGCGCCAGCGCCCGGTCGCGCACGCGCAGGGCGGTGCGGTCGCTGCGGCCCAGGTTGCCGACATGCACCGCCACCCAGTCGCCGTTCCAGTCGCGCAGCCGCTGTTCGGCTTGGCGCCAGCCCGCCACGTCGGCCGCCAGCCCGGTAGCGTTGGGGCCCAGGCGGTAGCTGCCGCGCCCGGCCGCCTCGATCAGCCCCGCCGCCGCCAGCCGCACCAGCGTCACCCGCACGCTGTTTTCGGTGATGCCGAACAGGGCGCAGGCGGCGATGGCGTCACGGGCGGAGAGTGATTGGTCGTCGGCGGCCGTCAGCAGGTTCAGCAGCAGGTGGCGGGGGTTGGGACGGGTCATGGTGTTTTGTCAGAAAACATTACGATGAAATGCAGTTTATTTTATTGCTGTTAATATATCTACTATGCTGGGAAGGAATTCCGACCAGTGCCTGCAGGAGCCATGTCATGAGCGCTACCGTCCGTACGGAACGTCATCCTCCCTTGCTGAAAGTTTTCATCAGTCGTCCCGATGCCCGCAACGCGGTCGACCGGCCCACCGCCGAGGCGCTGGCGCAGGCCTTCCGCGAGTTCGAGGCTGACGAGGAACTGAAGGTCGCCATCCTGTCCGGGGACGGCGGGAATTTCTGCGCCGGGGCGGACCTGAAGGCGGTGGCGACCGAACCGGAGCGGATGAACCGTATCAGTCCCGAGGGCGACGGGCCGATGGGGCCGACGCGGATGTTGCTGTCCAAGCCGGTGATCGCGGCGGTGAGCGGCTACTGCGTGGCGGGGGGGCTGGAGCTGGCGTTGTGGTGTGACCTGCGGGTGGCCGATGAAACGGCGGTGTTCGGGGTGTTCTGCCGCCGTTTCGGCGTGCCGCTGATTGACGGCGGCACGGTGCGCCTGCCGCGCCTGATCGGCCAGAGCCGGGCGCTGGACCTGATCTTGACCGGGCGGCCGGTGGATGCCCACGAGGCGCTGGCGATCGGGCTGGCGAACCGGGTGGTGGCGGCGGGGGAGGCCCTGTGCGCGGCGGAGGAGCTGGCCTTGCAAATGGCCGGTTTTCCGCAGACCTGCCTGCGCGGGGACCGGATGAGTGCGTATGAGCAGTGGGGCATGGGGGTGGACGGGGCGCTGGCGAATGAGTTCCGCCATGGCATGCAGGCGCTGGTGAGCGGGGAGTCGGTGCAGGGGGCGGGGCGGTTTACGGGCGGAGAGGGGAAGGGGGGGAGGTTTTGAATGCTGGATCAATCGAGCCAGGGATTGATGATGGCAACTTCGAAGCTTCGAAGTCGCGACCGCTCCGGGGGGCACGCTCGGAAGCTAATCTCGCTCTGACCCGCTTTTCTTCCGCTTTACTTTTCCATGCTCTTTACCTAGAGTTATCTTTACATATCATGAAGGGAGAGCGCCATGAGTGTAGTTGTTGAGGCGGTAGTGTCCAGCAAGGGGCAGGTGACATTGCCCGCAGCGATGCGCGCGCAATTGGGCATCACGCCGGGGTCGCATATCCGGTTCGAGGTGCGTGGTCAGGAGTTGGTGATCAAGCCCGAACCGCCGATGAGCGCCTATCGGGGGATGCTCAAAAAGTTCAATCTGGCCACGGCGGATCTGGACATCGAAAAGGAAGCGGACCGGGAATTGGAATGAACCTCGTCGATTCTTCCGGCTGGATTGAGTATTTTCAGGACAGTGAACGCGCCGATCTGTTTGCGCCCGCCATTGAGCAACGTTCGCGATTGTTGGTGCCTGTTATTGCCCTTTTTGAAGTGCACAAGGTGTTGAGCCGCCACATCCCGCCCGAGGCCGTACAGGAGTGCCTGGATGTAATGCGCTTGGGGCGGGTGCTGGAGATAACCGACCCACGCGCCATCGCCGCCGCGGCCATGGCCGTGCATCATCGTCTGGCCATGGCCGATGCCATGATGTACAGCCTGGCGCGGGAGTTTGATGCCGAGTTCTGGACTCAGGATGTGGATTATGAAGGACTGCCGGGGGTTCGTTACTTCGCCAAGAGGCTTTGATGTTGCTGGCCTCCAATGACAAGCCGATTGTCCCCGGCGGCCCTCACGCCCCGGACTGTGCAAACCGTAACCTGTGGCCATCACCACAAAGAACAGACACAGGGTAACGCCATGACCGCCGCCGCCACCTCCGCGATCCGCCAGACCGCCACCCCCGCCGGGATGATCCCGGAAGTCCGCCGTCCCGATTTCGATTTTCCCGCCGACCTGCCGAAATGGTGGTGGGACAACAACCCGATGAAGACGCTGCTGTTGGCGGCGCTGTCCTCCGGCTTTCCGCCCGGCGAACGTTTCTTCATCGACTCGGTGCGCTACTACCAGGACCGCATCACCGACCCCGAACTGCAAAAGGCCATCCGCGGCTTCATCGGCCAGGAAGCCCACCACAGCAAGGAACACAAGGCGCTGAACGGCTTCCTGGAAGACCGGGGTATCGGCCTGGGGCGTCTGGAACATGAAATCGCCATGTTCATGGACCGCCTGCGCAAGCTGAGTCCGGAACGCCAGCTGGCCCATACCGTGGCGGTGGAACACTTCACCGCGATGATGGCCGAGGAATTCCTGCTGAAGTTCAATGCGCTGGAGGAAATGGACCCGCGCATGGCGCCGATCTGGGCCTGGCATGCCATCGAGGAAGCCGAACACAAGGCGGTGGCCTTTGATGTCTACAAGGCCATCGGCGGCAGCGAATTTGTGCGTGTCACCGAAATGATGGCGGTGAGCGTGCTGTTCCCGCTGTTCACCACCCTCCATCTGGTGCAGTTGATGAAGGAAGCCGGCGAACTGGGCAATGTGAAGGCCTGGGCGCAGGGGCTGAACTACTTCTTCGGCTATCCCGGCGTGTTCCGCAAGCTGATGCCGGCCTACTTCAAGTTCTACAGCCCGACCTTCCATCCGTGGAAGACCGATTCGCGCGGCCTGCTGGCCAAGGCCAAGGACAAGTGGCTGAGCCGCCTGCCGTTGTAATCCGTTCATCGGGCGGTCCGTCGGGCCGTCCTTGAGCTTCCCTTGGGGCGCTTCTAAAGTGCAGGGACTTTCCCCCAGCACGGAGCGCCCGTCATGTCCCACACCATCCGCCTGCACCGCGTGCTTTGCGCGCCCGCCGACCGTATCTACCGCGCCTTCATTACCCCCGAAGCCCTGGGCAAGTGGCTGCCGCCGCACGGCTTTGTCTGCGCGGTGCATGAGCTGGACGCCCGCGTCGGCGGCCGCTTCCGGATGTCCTTCATCAACCTGGGCAACGGCCAGGCGCATAGTTTCGGCGGGGAATACCTGGAGCTGGTTCCCGGCGAGCGCCTGCAGTATTCCGATGTCTTTGATGACCCCGGCCTGCCGGGCACCCTCATCACCACCATCGACCTGAGACCGGTGTCCTGTGGCACGGCGGTCAGCATTGTTCAGGAAGGCGTGCCGGAGGTGATTCCCGAGGAAGGCTGTTACGTGGGCTGGCAGCAGTCGCTGCAACTGCTGGCGCTGCTGGTGGAGGCGGAAATTCCAGGCTGAATCCGGCGCGGCGTCTATACTGAAAGGATTGATTCCTGGGGCCGGGAGGTTTGGTCATGTCTGCATGTATTTCCCGCCTGTGGCCCTGCGGTCTGGGGCTGTCGCTGTTGTTGGCCGGGTGTCTGGGTGATGGCGGCGATGCCCCGGCCACCCCGTCGCCGCCGTCGGTGAGTGCCGGCGCCCTGCAACCGGTCACCGATGCCCAGCTGACCGCCTTCCTCAAGTCGGCGCTGTCTTCGGCGGAAGCGCCCAGGGTGTCGGCGGACATGGCATCCGGAGCCCTGGCGGAGGCCGCCGCCGGGGCGGTGGGGGTGTCCGCTACGGTGGTGCAGGAGGCCGGGGTGGACGAGGCCGATCTGGTCAAGACCCTGGACCAGGAGGTGTTCAGCGTGCTGCCCGGAACGGTGGCGGTGCCGGTCGTGAAAGGCGGGGTGGCCATCGGATTGCCGCCGGGGCCTTCGGCCGTGCAGCGTTTCCGGTTGCAGCCGGAAGCGCCCGATTCGGCGCTGGCGCCGCTGGAAACCCTGATTTCCCCCTTGCGCAACTCGGCCGTCATCCAGGGACTGCATGCCGATCCCGGCACCGGCCGCGTGGCGGTGTTGGGGGAGGCGGGCGCCTTTGGCGATGATTACACCCGCTGGTTCAGCCCGCTCAGCTGGGTGGGGGGCGATACCGAACTGGCCGTGCTGGATACCGCCGGGGCCATGTCCGTGAGGTACACCCTGGGCATCAATGCCCAACTGGTGGGGTCACGGCGGGTGGGGAGCCGCCTGTATCTGGTGTTGCGCAGCCGGATGCAGCCGTCGGGCTTCGATGCGGTCTGGGCCGCCGGCTCGACCGCGGGCAACACCGCGAAACTGGGCACCCTGGATGCCGCCAAGCTGCTGCCGACCGTCAGCATCAACGGCGGCGCGGCGCAGCCCCTGCTGCCCCCCGACAGCTGCCTGGCGCCGGTGACCCGTCCCGAGGCCTCGGCCGATGTCATCACCCTGGTGGGCATCGACCTGTCATCCGCCGCCCCGGTGTGGGGCGGGCGCTGCTTTGCCGGGCAGACCGAGGCCTTCTACCTGTCGCCCACCAGCCTTTATCTGGCCACCACGCGCTGGAACTACAGCGCCGGGGCGGCGGCCGACATGATCTATCCGCCGTCGGTCCAGACCGATATCCACCGTTTCGCCCTGAGCGCCCTGACGCCGGAGTATCGCGGCTCCGGCACGGTCACGGGGCATCTGGGTTTTGACCAGAACCGCAAATCCTTCCGAATGGGCGAACACGACGGCATCCTGAGGGTGGCGACCCAGTCGTCCGAGCGCTGGGGGCCGGTCGTGGCCTTGCCGGTGGCGGGCGCGGCGTCGGTATCCGGTTCCACGGATGAGGTGGCCACCCCGGACTCACCGGTGCGGCTGACCCTGCTCAAGCCGTCCGCAGAAAAGGCGGAACTGGCGGTGGTGTCCACCTTGCCGAACCCGCGTCATCCCGCGCCTCTCGGAAAAGCGGGGGAACAGCTCTACGCCTCGCGCTTCCTCGGCGACCGGGGCTATCTGGTCACCTACCGTCTGACCGACCCCTTGTACGTGCTGGATCTCTCCGACCCGGCCGACCCGAAGGTGGCGGGTGAACTGCAGGTCGAGGGCTATTCCGATTACCTGTTCCCTCTCTCCGCCCGCTATTTGCTGGGGGTAGGGAAGGATGCGGCGGTGGACGGCGGCGCGGGCGACGGCCGTTTCGCCTGGTACCAGGGCGTGAAGGTCAGCCTGATCGATGTCGGGGATCCGGCAACACCCCGCGAGGCGGCCCGGGAGGTCATTGGCAAGCGCGGGACCGATGCCACGGTGCTGCATGACCATCACGGCATGGCCCTGCTGGCGTCGGCTGATGGCGGCACGGTCCGGGTGGCGCTGCCGGTGGCGTTGCACGATACCGCGTCCGAAGGAATGAGTGGCGCACCATCCGACTATTACGGCTTCACCCGCATTCAGCTCAGCCGCCTGACCGTGGACCTGGCCGCCGGGACGCTGACCCGGCAGGCGGACCTGCTGGCCGATGATGCCGCCACCGAGCGCGGCATCGGCAATGACCGCACGCTGCTGGCGACCGGGCAGGCGCATCATTACCGCAACGGGCTGTGGGCGTCCTGGCGCTGGGAGTAGGCCGCCGCTGCCGGCCAGGGATGGCCTTCGTCTTTTCCTGACAGCCTCCGGCCATCACCGTGGCTGAAATTGTCCCTCCCGCAGTTGGTACGCCCGTATCACTATCCCTCCCGTCCGGGCCGCCCGGCCTGACGCATCCCGATAAAACATGACAGAGGGAATCCCCCATGAAGCCGCTTGCCCTTGCCTGCCTGACCCTGCTGACCGGCTCCGCCCACGCCCTGGAAGCCCGCAACCCCTGGCTGGCCGATTCGCACTGGCCGATCTCGCATCACGACAGCAATGCCTCGGACACGTCCCCGGTGGCCTGCCGATGATCCAGCCCTGGGGCGTGCAGAAATTCCAGTGGAATCCCCAGACCCGCAAGCTGTCCAGCGCCTGGGTCAACAACGAGGTCAGCTGCCCGAATGCCATTCCCACCGTCAGCAGCAGCGTCGGCATGTTCTATTGTGTCGGCGCCCGCTTCGGGCAGTGGACCATCGAGGGGCTGGACTGGAACAGCGGGCAGTCACGCTTCCGCAAATACGTGGGCCTGCTGCCGCGCTACAACAGCTTCTACGCCGCGACAGAGATCACGGCGGACGGCGGCATCCTGTACGGCACCTTCAACGGCGTGACCTACCTGCCGCGCCGTTGAGCCGTTTAATGGTCCGGGTGGTTCTTGCGCCAACCTCCGGTGGCGGGCCGGTCATTGACGCCCGGCCGGTCGGCATGAGGCCATAGCAGGGCCGCCGGCACGGGTTTAGCCGCCCGGCCAGCCCCCTTGACTGACCCAAGACGCGTCCCGCCCGGACCGCCAGGAATCCCGCCATGACCGTATTGCCCGTAGAACCCGGAGTCGACAAGCGCTTCCTGGCCGAGTTCATCCGGCGGGCCGGCTTGCTGGGCATCGATGTCGCCACCGTCTGCCGCAACCACGGGCTGGACCACCCGCTGGAGTTGCCGGGGGAGCGGGCGCCGCTGGCCGTGGTCTCCCGCCTGTACGAGGCGGTGGAGCGTGAACTGCAGACGCCGGAATTCATCTACTTGATTGTCTCGTCCTGGTCGGTTAACAGTCATGCCCTGACCCAGCTGGCGCAATGCTGCCGCACGGTGGGCGAGGCCAGGCGCCTGATCTGCCGCTATGCCGCCGTGGCCTCCGATGTCTGCACGGCACGGCTGCTGGATTCGGGCGCGGGCTACCGCCTGCGGGTGGAACCCAACCGGCAGGTTTATGTCTCTCCCATCCAGATCGAGGCGGTGCTGTTCGCCACGGTGCGGCAGATCCAGTTGCGGACCCCGGCGGCGTCAGGCCTCACCGTTCATTTCACCCATGCCCCGCGGTTTGAAGAGGACCGCTACGCCCGCTATTTCGGTTGCCGGGTGCTGTTCAGCCAGGTGGCGGACGAGATGGCCTTCGGTCCGGCGGTGCATGACCTGCCTCTGGAGGGCGCGGACGCGGCGCGCGCCGATTACTACGCGGGCATCCTCAAGCGTTATGAAAGCCTCTTGCTGGCGCAGGGGGAGTTGCCGCAACGGGTGCAGCAGCTGTTCATCCAGCGCATGGCCTTTGGCGAACCGGACCAGGCCGAGATTGCCGCCTGCCTGAACCTGAGCACGCGCAGCCTGCACCGGCAGTTGCAGCAGCAGGGCACCGGTTTCCGGGAGCTGGCCGAGGCGGCGCGGCTGGCGGTGGCGCAGCGCGAGCTGCTGGCCGACAACCGGCCGATGCAGGAAGTCGCCCTGATGCTGGGCTACAGCGACCGCCGGGCCTTCTACCGGGCGTTCCGGCGCTGGACCGGCATGACGCCCTCGGACTGGCGCGCGGCGCGTCCTACAGTCGCTTCATGAAGGCGGGGCCGGGCAGCTCGTCGCCCCGGTCGGTGCCCACCTCGGTCGCCACCAGCGCATTCAGCCGCGCGTTCAGGTCCAGCAGCAGCGGCTTCACGGCATCCGGCTGATACGCCAGATTGTTCAGTTCACCAGGATCGGCCTGCGTGTCGTACAGCTCCAGCTGGTTGCGGCGGGTGAGCGTTTCCCAGTCGGTCGGCACATGGTGTTCCGACGGTTTGAAATAGCGGGCGAACTTGTAGCGACCGTCATGGAGGCCGCGAAACAGCGCTGGATGGTCGGTGCGCGGCATCGGCCACATCCCCTTCACCAGCGCCCGCAGCGGCAGGAACCGGTCGGCCAGCACCTCATGGTCAATCAGCGTGCCGATGAACTCATTGTCGATATGGTGGGTGGTGTTGTAGTTGAACAGGTGGCCGCGCCGGTCACGTTCCGAGCGGCTTTCCACCCGGCCGATCGACGACGCCAGACTCACACCCGCCAGTTGCGGATACAACTCCGGCAGACGTCTTCCCTCCACCCCGGCCAGTTCCAGCAGCGTCGGCGTCAGGTCGATGGTGCTGCCCAG
>CAZPZK010000084.1:0-10198 GCA_964591095.1 uncultured Moraxellaceae bacterium
CTCATCTCCGCCGTATCGGCAGGGAATATCACTGTCACGGCAGCCTTCCCGCAGCACCCGGCTGATTTCCACCAGCACTTCATCCCCGGCGCGGTGCCCCAGCGCGTCGTTGATTTGCTTGAAATGGTCGATATCCACCACCACCATGCTGACCGGCAAGGACTCCCGCATCGCCCGCGACAGCTCCCGCAGCATGGTTTCGCTGAGGTAACGCCGGTTGTAGAGCCCGGTGAGCGGATCCCGCACGGCTTCCTGCCGGAGTTGCTCCTGCAGCACGCGGTTTTCGGCCAGTTGGCGTTGCAATTCCTGGCTCAAGCGGAAGTAACGGCTCGCCGCCATGCTGACGATGGCCAACACTCCCAGCACGCCGGCCACTACCCAAACCAGCCATTGATAATCGATCTGCTGTACCGGCTGGAAAAGAAAGGCTCGAAGCCCGATCTCGCGGTCCGCCGGCACCAGCCCCAGCTCGCGGTAAGTATCCAGGATATGCCGCCAGCGGCCTTCATGGTTGTAACCGAGCGCGACCATGTCGGACCGGACCAGCGGCATGATCTGTTCGGCCTCAAAACGCAGCTTTTCCACCGGCAGGTCGGGGGCGTAACGGGTGTGAATCAGCTCCGCCAGTTCGTCCGGGTGCTCCAGCGCATATTCCCAACCGCGCAGGCTGGCTTCGAGGAAGGCGCGCGTCCGCTCCGGCGACATCGCCACCCGCGCGCTGGAGGTAAACAGCGTGTCGCCGTAGAAATCAATGCCGCTGGCGCGGGGGGTAAAGCGGATGTAGTCATCCAGATGGTCCCGGAAATACCAGGTCTCGTCGGTATCGTAGCCGGCCAGCGCATCCAGGCGTCCGGCCAGCAGGCCCGCCGGACTGAAATCGTGCTGCTCCCGCACCAATTGCCGCAACGGGATTTGCTCGCGCTTGAGATAGGCGAAGATTTCGGCCTCGCTGTCCGCCAGGGCAATGCGCTTGCCGACCAGGTCATGCAGGGTGCGGATGCCGGACTGGCGACGGGCAAACAGCACCAGCGGCGAATGCTGGAAGATCACCGCCAGCACCGATACCGGCTCCCCTTCGGCAAAGCGCAACACCAGCTCGGAGGATGCGACGCCGAACTCGGCGCGACCGCCGGTCACCTCCCGCACCGGGTCAATGCCGGGCCGGGCCGGCAGCAGGCTCACGTCAAAGCCCGCCTTGCGGTAATAGCCCTGCTCCAGGGCGGCGTAATAACCCGCGAACTGGAACTGGTGACGCCATTTCAACTGAAGGCGGACGTGCTCCAGCGGGCCGTCGCCTGGTGCGGCCAACGACGGGGAAATCGCCAGAAATACCAGCACCAGCAGGAAACCGGCGACGCTGAGGCACCGCCGCAGCCATCCATAGTTGATCGTCATGATGCTTCTTCTTTTTTCCTTGAAATTAGGCTACGCCGGCCGGGCCGTCAACTGCCTCTCCACTTGTCCCGACGGCATCAGGGCATGTCCACCGCCTTGGCGGCGCGATAAGGGATCACGCCCATCCGGCTGGAAAGGGATTGCGGCCCCATGCCGAAGCCGATCGCGTAATGGACGGCATTGGTCATCACTTTCTTGACGTAATCCCGTGTCTCGGCGAAAGGGATGCTTTCAACATAGATATCGGCATCCAGGGCGCGCGTATCATGCTGCCACTGCCGGGCACGGCCGGGTCCGGCGTTGTAGCCTGCCGTTGCCAGCACCGGCTGGTTGCCGAGGTTCTTCAGGGCATTGCTGAGATAATAGGTGCCCAGTCGGATATTGACCCCGACATCGTTGACCATCGCGGCGTGATACGGAATCTTCAGGCGGTTGGCCACCCATTGCGCCGTGGACGGCATGACCTGCATCAGGCCGCCCGCGCCAACGCTGGAACGGGCATTGGTGACAAAACGGCTTTCCTGACGCATCAAGCCGTAGACCCAGGCCGGGTCCACCCCGAACTCCTGGGCGTAACCCTGCGCCACTTCCTGATAAGGCGTCAGGTAACGCAAGCTGTAACTGTGCAGTTGCTTGGTGCGCTCGGCGGCGTAAATGGCGCGGTCATACCAGCGGACATTGGCGGCCTGTTCGGCCGCCGCCAGCAGGAAGCGGTCATCGGCGTTGCGCAGCGCCCAATTCCATTCGCGCGCCGCCTCCGTGCGCATGTCCAGCAGGAACAGGCGCAACGCCCGCTGCAGGCCGGGATCCCGCTGCACCCGCTCCACATCCTCCGCCACCGGCTTGTAGGCGGCCGGCGCGGCGGCCAGCGGCTTGCCCAGATGATCGCGGGCCAGCAGGCCATAATAATCGTCATCCACCGCCAAGCCGCTGTAGATCGCCTGGACAATGGCCGGTTTTTCACCCAGTTTTTGCATGGCATGGGCGCGCCAGTAGCGCCAGGCCCGTTCTTGCTGGCGCTCCGGCCCCAGGCTGTTGACCGCCTTGAGCACGTCGGCCCAGCGCTCGGCGCGGATGGCGATGCGCAAATGCCACTCCCTGTCCCCTTCCGGCCACAACGAGGCCTCGCTGAGCGCAAACCAGTCCACCGCCCGTTCGTCCTGCTTGCGCGCCCCGGCCAGCCCCAGCAAGCGCCAGCCGTAAGCCCGGGTTTCCGGGGCAAACCGTTTCTCGACCAGCAGCCAGCGCGCCGCCGCCGCGTCCAGGTTGTCGCGGCTGAAGCGGGCGAGCGCCGCCAGATACAGTTCATGACCGATGCGGGTCTCGACATCGGGCCGGTTGATATAATCGCCCGGCTTGGCCGCCAGCCGCGCCAGTTGCGCCGCCGGCAGGTCGAAGCCCAGCTTGCCCGCCAGACGCCGCGCCAGGCTGGAGTTGCCCGCCTGCAAGGCCAGCCGCAGGCGGTCCCAGACATCGTCAGTGCTGACCAGGCCCCGGGTCTCGACCAGTTGCAGCAGCTCCGCGCACGCGGAGGGCAAGGCGCTCCCGGTAAACCACCAGAGCTTGCGGGCCTCCGCCAGGGCTTCGCTACCCTGACTGTCGGCCTCGGCGCGCGCCCGCAGGTCCAGGCATTTCAGTTCCTGATCCGGGTTTTGCAAGCCGGGCAGAAAGTCGCGCACCCCCGCCCAGTCCCCGCGCTTGCCGAGAATCCTCAGGAATTCACCGCGCAGTTTTTCGGCCAGCCAGGTATCGGGATAGCGCACCAGGAAGGCCCTGACCGCTTCCGGCGGAGTCTGGTCCAGTTGCTTGCCCAACAGGTAATAATCCGCATAGATCACCAGCGGGTCGCCTTGCAGGCGGGCCGAGGCTTCCGCCAGGGCGACGGTATCTTCTTGCTGCCAGGCTTCGCGCGCCAACAGGAAATCCTTGTCATCCGCGAAGGCGGACGTCGCCAGCCACAAGGCCGGCAGCAGGGACGGAATGATTCTGGAAAGCATGATCGGGTCCTTGCGGGCCGGGGGCGGGAACGGGTGTCCTTCCCCGGAGATAAAATGTCCGGTCAGGGTAACGCTGGAAAGCGGCATGGAAAATGCCGAGTCTGTAACAAGGATGGTTAATCGGGCCGGGACCGCTATAATATGCGCCCTCGCGGTTAACCGGTGCCCCCAGCCATGTCCACGTCCCCGATCCCGCCCAAGAAAGTCTATATCGAGACCCAGGGCTGCCAGATGAATGAATACGACAGCTCCCGCATGGCTGACCTGCTGGGTTCGTCGCACGGCATGGTGCGCACGCTGGATCCCGCCGATGCCGACGTGCTGCTGCTCAATACCTGTTCCATCCGCGAGAAGGCGCAGGAGAAGGTCTTTTCCGAACTGGGCCGCTGGCGGCAAATGAAGGAAGAACGCCCCGACCTGGTCATCGGCGTCGGCGGCTGCGTCGCCTCGCAGGAAGGCGACAATATCCGCAAGCGCGCGCCTTTCGTCGATGTCGTCTTTGGACCGCAAACGCTGCACCGCCTGCCGAAGATGCTGGATGAGCGTCAGGCGCGCAAGATCACGCTGGTGGACGTCAGCTTTCCGGACATCGAGAAATTCGACTTCCTGCCGGAACCCAAGGTAGAAGGCCACAAGGCCTTTGTCTCGATCATGGAGGGCTGCTCCAAGTATTGCACCTTCTGCGTGGTGCCCTATACCCGCGGCGAAGAGGTGTCCCGGCCTTTTGACGACGTGATTGCCGAAGTGGCCCATCTGGCGGCCGGCGGCGTGCGCGAGGTCACCCTGCTGGGCCAGAATGTCAACGGGTATCGCGGCGCCTTCCATGACGGCGACATCTGCAGCTTTGCCGACCTGCTGCGCCATATCGCGGCCATTCCCGGCATCGGCCGTATTCGCTACACCACGTCGCATCCGCTGGAATTCGGCGATGACCTGATTGCCGCCTATGCCGACATCCCGCAACTGGTATCGCATGTGCACTTGCCGGTGCAATCCGGATCGGACGCGGTGCTGGCGGCGATGAAGCGCAACCACACGGTCGAGGATTACCGCCGCCGCATAGAAAAACTGCTGGCGGTGCGTCCGGACATGCATATTTCCTCGGACTTCATCATCGGGTTTCCTGGCGAAACCGACCGTGATTTCGAGGACACGATGAACCTGATCGCGGAGATCGGCTACGACCACTCCTACAGCTTCATCTACTCCCGGCGGCCGGGCACGCCGGCGGCCGACCTGCCCGACCCGACACCGGAAGCGGACAAGAAACAGCGCCTGCAAATCCTCAAGGAACGCATTCGCCAGCAGACCCAGCGCAAGACCGACGCCATGCTCGGCTCCCGGCAACGGTTGCTCGTGGACAAGGTCTCGGATCGTTTGCCGGGTCACCTGATCGGCATCGCCGAAAATACCCGCTGGGTCCATTTCCCGGGCGACGAATCCCTGATCGGCCGCTTTGTCGATGTTGATATCGAAGCGGTGGCCAGCATCAACTCCCTGCGGGGCAGCGCCCCGGTCCACATCCTGGACTGAGTCCGACCGAGCCGAGGCTGTCATGGAAGCACGCAAACCCGCCAAGCCTTCTCAACCCGCCGGCTGGGACCTGACGGCCGGACAGCTCTGGGAATCCGGACAGCGCCGCGAAGCCATCGAACTCACTGTGCGACAGATTAACCGGCTGGCCCCCGCTGTGCCGCTGGACATGTCGATGCAACTGTCTTATTACCTGTTTCTGGTGGGAGATTATCGTTCGGCGGTGAATGTCCTGGATAATACCCACAAGCATTATCCGAAGAATCAGGAGGTTCTGGTTAATCTGGCCGCCTGCCTGTCCCGCGCCGGGATGGCCGCCGCCGCCGTTGACAAAGCGCGGCAGGTATTGGCGGAGGACAGTGAAAATATACTGGCCTATGACATCCTGGCCAATAATTACCACGCGCTGGGACGCATCGCCGAGGCCGCCGCCACCGGCACGAAAATCCTCGAACTGAAAGACAGGCATGCGGGACGCCCGCCCGAAAACTGGCAGCCACCTCCACCCCGGCCGCGTGATTTTTCTCCAGGCGCCGGACGCCGGAATATCATCGTTTTTTCCCTCTGGGGCAGTCAGCCGCGCTATTTGCGCGGCGCGCTGCGTAACCTGCTGCTGGCGCCGGACCTTTATCCGGGTTGGATATGCCGCTTTTATCTGGATGACAGCGTCCCCGCCGAGTTTGTCGACCTGATCCGCCTGCTGGGCGGTCAGGCCTGCCTGCAGCCCGCCGGACAAAGCCTGCGGCAGAAACTGTGCTGGCGTTTCCTGGCGGCCAATGACCCCGGTGTCGGTTTCTTCCTGATCCGCGATGCCGATTCCGTGATCAACCCCCGCGAAGCCCGGGCGGTGCAGGCCTGGCTGGAGTCCGATGCCTGGTTTCATGTCATGCGCGACTGGTGGACGCATACCGATCTTGTGCTGGCCGGTATGTGGGGGGGAGTTTCCGGTATTCTCCCCGATATGCAGAAAATGCTGGCCGCCTACCATTCCGGTCGCGCCGAAACCCCCAATATCGACCAATGGTTTTTGCGTGACCGTATCTGGGCCTGCCTGCGCGATATCACCCTCGTCCATGATCGCTGTTTCACGCCCGCCGGGGCACAGCCGTTTCCGGGGAGTATTCCGGGCGGTAATTACCATGTGGGACAGGATGAATCGGCGGCCCGCCCGGCCTGGCAAGCCGCCTTTCTCCAGCCTTGGATCGACCGTTATTCCTGCCTGAAATAATCCGATTATATTGCAGAATATTTCCAAAACCGCCGTTTATCGCCGGATGAATACCGCTGACCATAATCAGGGTATACATTTTCCATGCGGTTTTTATAGTGAGACTGAGAGCACGATCACAAAATACCTGACAATATAACGGGAGCACTCATCATGATGACGACCGATAGCTGTTGCAGCGATTGCGGATTCCGTCTCGTCCGTGTCGGCCATGACAGCGCGCTCCCCTTCTGCCCCAATCAGTATTGCGCCTCCAAATTTGATGATACCTGCCCCCGCTGCCAGTCCGGCCACAAATCCGTGCGCCTGGTCAGCACCGGGTGCGCCGCGTTTTCCTGCCTGGACTGCGGCCAGGACTGGGACCGCATGAGCAGTCATGCCGCCATGCCATCCTCTTCCAACCTGATTGTCCTCGCCTTCCGCAAGCGCCCCTAGCTCCGAGCGCCCTTGCGCCAGCCATTGGGCGTCTGCCCCGTCCAGCGCTTGAAGGCGCGATTGAAATTGGCGACATCGGAATAGCCCAGTTTCTCCGCGATGCCTTCCAGGGTCTGCCGGGAATCCTCCAGCAAATCGGTCGCCATCTGCTTGCGCGCTTCTTCCACCAGATCACTGTAGGCTACCTGGTTGCCCGCCAATTGCCGCTTGAGCGTGCGCTCGGACATGTGCAGGCGGTCGGCAACCTGCTCCAGGGTGGCAAAGCCGCGCCGTTCGTCGTACATCAAGGCCTTGACCTGGGCGACAAAGGGCTTGTCCATGCCAAAACGGCGCAAATCCTGTTCGCATTGGGCCAGCGCCATCTGGCTGGCGACCGGATTGGCCATGATCATCGGCAAGTCCAGGTAGGAGGCAGCAAAGACCAGGCGGTTGACCGGACGGTCGAACTGCACCGGACCCGGCAGGTATTGCCGGATCGGCGCCAGATACGGCGGCTCGGCAAATTCCACCTCGGCGCGTCCGGTCAGGCTTTTCCCGGTGACGGCCTGTCCCATGTGCACAAAGCCGAAAATCAGGCCGATAATGGCCGCCTCGCGCAGCGGTTGCAGCTCCGTATGCGGAATGATGGTCAGCGAAGCCTCTTCCGGCCCTTCCTCCAGGCGCAATTCAAAGGCCGTGCTGATCATGCCGATAAAGCGCTCGGCGACCGCCAGCGCCTCGCGGACGGTCGCGGCAGTCATCGCGGCAAATCCGACAAAGCCGTGCAGCGACACCTGCATCGTCACCCCGAAATGCATCGCCAGCGCGGTTTCTCCGGTCAGGTCGCGGGCGCGGATGATCAGGGTGTTGAAATCCTCCAGCGCCAGACGCCGCTGCGGCTCCAGCATCATCTCGCGGGTCAGGCCGGTGCCTTCCAGCAGTTGCGCATCGCTCACGCCCCATCTTGACACGATATCAACGATGAACAAGGCATAGACCATCGGCAGGCTGGGTGAATCATGCATCGTGTGTTGTCCCCAAATGATAATAAACTGGCACCAAGTCACCTTTTTACAATACGTGCGTACAGTTAAATTGCAAGCATGACATCCGTCAATGTACCAATCGAGGTTGACATGACTACCAGCACTGCTTCCGCCGCCTCCCGCCAGCCAACCGGCGCCAGCGTCAATATTCCGCCGCGCCGTCTGGACTTTGAGTTTCCGGAAACGATGAAGCGCTATTACTTCGATGACAGCCCTTTCCTGAGCAGCTTCCTGACCACGCTGTCGGCGCTGTTCCCGGAAGGCGAGTCGTTCTTCGTGGAGTCGGTGCGCGCCTATCGCGACCAGATCACCGACCCGGTGCTGCGCGCCCAGGTGTCCGGCTTCATTGGCCAGGAAGCCATGCACAGCAAGGAACACGCCGCCTTCAACGAAGCCGCCACCCGCATGGGGTATCCGGTGTTGCAACAAGACAAGGAACTGGGCTACCTGCTGCGTTTCGGCCAGAAATTCCTGCCGAAAGCCGTGCAGATCTCGATTACCACCGCGCTGGAACACTATACCGCCATCATCGCCGAAATGCTGCTGCGCGACCCGGACGTTCAAGAAAAGTTCAGCCCGGAAATGCGCCAGTTGTGGATGTGGCACGCGCTGGAGGAGAACGAGCACAAAACCGTGGCCTACGACGTGTACGAACAGGTCAGCGGCAGTTACCTGCTCCGCGCCGGCACCATGATCCCGGTGACCGCCATCTTCTTCGCGGTGGTCGCGATCAACCACACCCGCATGCTGGCCGCGGATGGCAAGCTGACCAATTTCAAGGACAACTGGAACGGCCTGAAATACTGCTGGGGCGGCCGGAAGGGCGTCTTCTCGCGCTTGCTGCCGCAATACCTGGACTACTTCCGCCCCGGTTTCCACCCCAAGCAGCACGACACCGACGCCTTGCTCAATGAGTGGCGGGAAAAACTGTTTGGTGTTGACGGCACGCTGAGCGCCCAGCTGAAAAAAACCTCCAGCAAGAAAAAATCAGCCGCCCAAACCGCGCTGGCGGCCTGAGAAAGACCCGCTTCAACGGCGGACAGACTGCCCCGTCCGCCTGCAACCGCATGTCGCACACCCGTGACATACCCCGGCATGGATGCCATCCCCCCCGTTATCTCCGGTTCTTCCGTCTCCACAGCCAATGCTGCACTGGCCAAGCCCGACGCCAGCCATTAGCATGTGCAATGAATGCACGCTACTGACCGGAACCCATGCTGACCACCCTCACCCCCCTACTGATGATTTGCCTTGCCTGCAGTGTCATTGGTTTTGCCTTGTCCTGTTTTTTTGCCATCATCACCGCCATCGGCATCAACCGCCGGCTTGGGCTGATCTCCATCCTCTTCCCGCCACTGGCGTTTTATGTCTGCCGCACCGGCGGTCCGGCAGCGAGGCTACCCCTGCGCGCCGGGATGATGTCGCTGGCGGCGATGCTGCTCCTTGGACTGCCGGTCGCGTATATCTTCCACACCCATGCCTGATGACTCCCGCAGGCGCTTGCTGGCATCCGGCCGGGTGCGACATACTGGCCCCCTGCCCGACAAGCCTCATACAACCAGAATAATGCGTTAACAGGACCGCCCGATGAACACCCCGTCTTCCCAAGCCGTCACCACCCTGATGCAGCAAGCCGCCCTTAACCTCCGCGTCGGCCAACACGATGCAGCCCGCAAATGTTACCTGGAGGTGCTGACGCTGGTTCCCGATCACGCGGACGCCATGGCCAACCTGTCAAAGCTGGCAATGCATGAGGGACGGCCGGACGAAGCGTTGTCCTGGTTGGAAAAAGTGATCCTGCAGATCCCCTCATCGTCACTGCATCTGGAAATGGGCCGCCAGTATCAGATCCTGAACCAATTGGAGGACGCCATCCGTCACGCCCGGGCGGCGATCGACCTGTCGCCGCAAAACATCATTGCCTATGAGTTGCTGGGCGATGCCTGTTTCGCCTTGGACCGGCTGCCGGAGGCCGTTGCCGCCTTTAGGCAGGCGCTGGAGCTCAGTCCCCGGGATGCCGCGCTGCATGGCAAGCTGGGTTGCGTCTTCTTCCAGTTGCAGGACGCCGACAATGCCATTGCCAGCCTCTCCCAAGCGATCAGCCTGCAACCGGACCTGGCCAATGCCTACCTGAATCGGGGCACCATCTACCTCAACTTGGGCCAATCAGCGCTGGGCCTGGCGGATATGGAAAGCGCCATCCGCCATGATCCGTCACTGATTGATGCTCACCTCAACATCGCCATGGAAATGCATGCGCAAAACCGGCGCGCCGAATCGGCCGCCGCCTTGCGCCGGGTGATCGCGCTGGATCCACAAAATGCCTTTGCCTTTAACGGGCTGGCCAATCAATTGCACGCACTGAATGAAAATAGCGAGGCCGAGGCCTGTTTCCGCCAGGCCACCACGCTGAATCCGGAATACACCGAGGCGTTTTGCGACTGGGGCGACCACCTGCTGTCGCTGGACCGCAACGCCGAAGCCGCGGCATGCTACCAGCGGGCGCTGGCGCTGGCGCCCGACCATATCCGCGCCAATTTCCATCTGGGTATCGCCCATTACGAACTGGACCAGCTGTCCGAAGC
>CAZPZK010000085.1:0-10198 GCA_964591095.1 uncultured Moraxellaceae bacterium
ACTGTGGGTCTCCCTGTTACTGGCCGTTGCAACTCCCGCCCAAGCGGATGGCGACGATCTGGCCGAATTGCAGCAAAAGCTGGGTAATCAATGGGTTGAAGTCCGCAATGACCGCAAGCGCAATATCCGGACCTGGGTCAAGCAGGAGGACCAAAAAGCCTATCGTTCGTTCAAGGTCGAGGCAACGCTGGAGGGTTCACTGGAAACCTATGCCCGCATCATGCTGGACTTCGACAACTACCACAAATGGTACTGGGAGGTGCTGGAGTCGCGCCTGCTGAAGAAAGTCTCAGCGACCGAATATTACCTGTATTTCCGGCATCGCACCCCGCACGGCATCCCCATGCGCGATGCCGTGCTGCATGCCGTCGTCGAACCCCAGGGCCGGGGACGGAATTTCATTCTGATGACCGTCCGGGCCGAGCCGGACTACATTCCCGCCAAAAACGGCCTTGTACGCATGACCGCCGAGGACATGACCGTCCGCTTCACCCCGCTGCCAGGCAACCGCGTCCGGGTGGAAGCCGAAGGTTATGTCGATCCGGGCGGGCGCATCCCGGCCTGGGCCAGCAATTATGTCCAGCGCGCCGCTCCCTACAGCATCATGCTGGGGATGCAACGGATGCTGGATACCCAGGACTTCGACGCCCGGACTCCCCTGCCCTTCCCCATTCTCGGCATCAACGACATCAGCACCCGCTAGTGCAAGGGAAGGAGACGCCCCCCTTCAGCGATGATACTGGGCGCTGAACTCATGCACTGCCGCGATAAACGCGCCGGCATGGGCCGGATCCACATGCTGGTCAATGCCATGACCCAGATTGAACACGTGGCCGGTTCCCGCGCCATAACTGGCCAGGATGCGCTGGACTTCGGCACGGATCTGCTCCGGCGACGAAAACAGCACCAGCGGATCCATGTTGCCTTGCAGGGCCACGCGCTCGCCCACGCGCCGGCGCGCGGTGCCAATATCCACGGTCCAGTCCAATCCCAAAGCATCGGCGCCGGTATCCGCCATGCTTTCCAGCCATAAACCGCCTCCCTTGGTAAACAGGATGACCGGCACCTTGCGCCCCTCGTGTTCACGGATCAATCCATTGACAATCCGCTGCATGTACGCCAACGAAAATTCCTGATAGGCCGCCGCCGAGAGCGCGCCCCCCCAACTGTCAAAAATCTGCACGGCTTGCGCGCCGGCGCGGATCTGGGCATTGAGATACGTCGTAACGGCATCCGCCAGTTTCGACAGCAACTGATGCATCACCTGCGGTTGCTGATAAAGCATGGTTTTCGCGGTCCGGAAGTCGCGGCTGCTGCCCCCTTCCACCATGTAGGTCGCCAACGTCCAGGGGCTCCCGGAAAAACCGATCAACGGTACCCGGCCCGACAATGCCGAGCGAATGGTCCGCACCGCTTTCACCACATAATCCAGATCCCGCTCCGGATCCGGCACCGGTAATGCCTGGACATCCGCCTCCGTGCGCACCACCTTGCGGAAGCGGGGTCCCTCTCCGGTTTCAAAATACAAACCCAGTCCCATCGCATCCGGAATGGTGAGAATATCGGAAAACAGGATCGCCGCATCCAGCGGGTAGCGCTCCAGCGGTTGCAGCGTCACTTCGCAGGCCAGATCCGGATTCTGGCACAACGCCATGAAGTCGCCCGCTTGCTGCCGGGTAGCGCGATATTCCGGCAGGTAACGCCCGGCCTGACGCATCATCCAGACCGGTGTCACATCCACCGGCTCTTTGGCCAGGGCGCGCAGAAAACGATCATTTTTCAAAGGGATCATGGCGAAACTCACAAACAGGAATGGCAACTATTGTACCCGCTTTTTCACTGAGCGGACGATGGCGCCACCTCATCGCCCGATAGTGGAAATTTCAGGATTCTGGTACAAACTGAAGTCTGTGTCATAAAAAGCATAACCATCGCAAGGCATACACCCATGGATAGTGAGGCAGCATTTCCCGTTCCCCCCCCCAATGCCCTGTCCGGAGACTGGACAACCGCCATTCTGCATTCTCTGCCGGTCATGATTATTGCCACGGACAGCACCGGCGTTATCCGCCAAGCCAACCCCTCCGCGCTCTATCATCTCGGATATGCCGAACACGAATTGCTGAATCGCGCCACCATCCTGCTGCTGCATGATCTTGGTCAGGTCCAGCAACGCGCCGTGCAATTGAGCAGTGAACTGGGCCGACCGATACGCCCGGGCCTGGAAGCCCTGACCGCCAAGGCCAATATCCGGGGCAGCGACACGCTGGAGTGTGATTACATCCGTAAGGATGGCAGCGCCTTTCCCGCCATTGTGCAGATTTCCCCTTTGCAAACAATCGACAATGCGCCTATGGGCTTTCTGTATTCGGTTCGCGAGAGGGAAGTCAAATCGTCAAGCCCGATCGAAACCGTCGAGAGCGCCGAGTCCGGCTTCCGCGATTTCCTGGACAATACCCATGACCTCGTGCAAAGCATTACCCCGGAAGGTCACTTCCTATACGTGAACCGGGCATGGCTGCGCGCCCTCGAATACCATGTGGATGACCTGCCGCAATTGACGCTGGTGGATATCATCCATCCCGTCAGCATGGGCCAGACCGCCATCCTCTTCAAACAGGCCCTATCCGGCCATCGCCATAGCCGCCAGGAACTGGTCCTCATGACCCGCAACGGCCAGGAAATCATTGTCGAAAGCACCAACAGTTTTTCTTACGAAAAGGGCCGTCTGACTGCTATACGCTCCATCTTCCATGACATCACAACACGCAAGCATCAAGAGCAGATGCTGGCGGAGCATCAGCGTCAACTCTCCAATGCCAACGTCAAACTGGCCCTGCTCGCCACGACGGACGCACTGACCGGATTGAAGAACCGACGAGTCTTTGATGAGCGCCTGGATTATGAATGTGAACGGGCCATCCGCCAGAAAAACCCGCTTTCCCTGATGATCCTGGATGTTGACCATTTCAAGATGTACAACGACAAGTTCGGGCATCCGGCGGGAGACCATATCCTGCAGCAACTCAGCATGCTGTTGCTGCAGAACAGCCGGAGTATTGATTGTGTCGTGCGTTATGGCGGCGAAGAGTTTGCGATCATACTGCCCAACACCGACGCCACGGGGGCAGGCATCCTGGCTGAACGGATGCGTCGGGTGATCATGAATAATGCCTGGCCCGAACGGACCATCACGGTCAGCATTGGGGTTGCCAGCATCATGCCGCAGGGTACGGACGCAATCCGGCAATTGATCGAGGAAGCGGACCATCAACTTTACGCCGCCAAGGATGCCGGTCGTAACCGGATTTCTCCGGCTCCCGCCGCTGGCTACGAACCCACGACGGACAAGTCGGATGGAACCCGCCAGGGGCAATGACGGCACCCATTCCCGCAGCAGGCGCCCCGCTTGCGGTGATACCATTCCGTAAAGACGAATAACCCGTTATCCCGGTAATAGTCCAGGCCCTCGACCAACTCCGTTGAGCGGTAGGACTCCGGAACCGGCGCCGGGAGCGGATGATCCCGCATCCACGCGACAATGGCCTGCTGGACGGTATCCCGCAGACAGGACGGGCAAAGACAGGAAGCCCCCGCCGCAAGTGGCAGGACCGGTGGCAGGGCCGTACACCAGCAGGGTGTCATGGCGGACTCGCCACAGCCAAAAGGCTGTCCGCAGCGCATACAGGAACTCGGAGGCATACGACCACCCGCGATTATTTCGGTTCCGGCTTGACCGTCTCCGTGGCAAAGGGATCAAAATTATCCTGACGAATGCTCTCGGTCGTGCCGGCGCCCGGATCATTGTCAGGCATCAGCCCCTGCGCCGGATCACCAGGCGCCGGTTCCGTCACCGGCTCGGGGACATCGCCATATCGGGGTGGGGGCGGAGCATCAATGGCCGGCTCCAGCACCGGCACGCGCGCGATGAAGTCTGTAAATTTTGACGGCGCGGGCAAGCCCTCGGTCAAACCGAAATCCATGGTTTCCGCTTGCCCCAGCGCCAATTCACGTGTCACAAAATTTCCGAACAGCACAGCATAAACCGTGCCGGTTTCAGTTCGTTGGGCAACATAGGCAAACTGCTCCTTGTCCGGGCGTTTGGCCAGGTACTCCTTGACCAATTCTTCATCCGCCATCTGGAAAACCAGCAAGGTCCACGCCATGCCGCCCTGTGCCCGCAACCAGTCTGCCGTGCGGTACTGGGGGCCATGCAATTCGGGTGGCGGAGCGACGTAATCCGTGGGCGGAACCAGGCTCAGTAATTGCCCAAGATCCGGCGTAAACTGCGGTTTTTCTTTCAGGAAGACATCCTGGATCGCAGGCTCCGAGGCGGACTTCCGGCTTTTTAGCGCAATAGCCGAAATGTCCAGCACCAGCAACAGGGCCGTGACCGCACATGCCGCCCCCCAATTGGCTTTTGACTGCGCCAGATTCCTGATCACGACTCACCCAGCCCTGTTCGCGCACCCAAGGTTGTCTTCAGCAAGTCCAGCGGGTATCCCGAGGTGACCACCGCCTCTCCCAACGACTTCAGCAAAACCAGCCGCAACTGACCGGCCTGGACCTTTTTATCAACCGCCATCAACTCCAGAAAGCGGTCCGGGGAAATTTCCTCGGGCGGAACAACCGGCAATCCGGCATCCAGCAACAGGCGGCGAATCCGTTTTACTTCGGCCTGCTCAAGCCACCCCATGCGCCAGGACAGATCAGCCGCCATCAACATACCCGTGGCCACCGCCTCTCCATGCAACCAGGCCCCATAACCCATGGCGGCTTCAATGGCATGCCCGAAGGTATGCCCCAGATTCAACAGCGCGCGTTGATCCGACTCAAACTCATCGGCGGCAACAACCTCCGCCTTGTGCTGGCAAGAGCGGTAAACCGCTTCCGCCACCACTGACTTGTCACGTTTGATCAACATCGCCATATTCGATTCAAGCCACGTCACGAAACTCGTATCACGAATCAGGCCATACTTGATGACCTCCGCCAATCCGGCGGCGTATTCACGGTCCGAGAGCGTATCCAGGGTACTCATGTCCGCCAGGACCAGCCTCGGTTGCTTGAAAGCGCCAATCATGTTTTTGCCTAAAGGATGATTGACACCAGTCTTCCCGCCCACGGAAGAGTCCACCTGGGACAGCAATGTCGTCGGAACCTGGATAAAATCAACGCCCCGCTGGTAACACGCCGCCGCAAACCCGGTCATATCCCCGACAACGCCGCCGCCCAACGCCACCAGGGTGCAATCCCGGTTGAACCTGCCCTCCAGCAAGTTTGTAAAGACTCCTTCCACCTGATCCAGCGTCTTGTATTGCTCGCCATCGGGCAAAACATGGACACGCATGTCCTTGCCGCCCGCTTGCAGCGATCGGGAGATTTTTTGCAGATAAAGAGGGGCAACCGTCGTGTTGGACACCACCAAGACCTGCCGCCCTTTGATATAGGGCAAGAGGTATTCCGGGGTATCCAAAAGATTCTCCCCAATGACAATGGGATAACTGCGACTGCCGAGGGCGACGTTGAGGGTTTGCATGCTGGGAAATGATTCAGGCCTGTTCAAGCCCTACATTCTAACTAAGTCAGACCCAGTGTCTGAATTATTTTTTGCGCCAATTCCCGGGCAGAGCCATCCGTGGTCGGGATAACCAGATCGGCAACTTGACGATAAAGGGGATCCCGGATTTCGAACAGCTCTTGGAGCTTTTTTTCGGGATTGGCCGTTTGTAGCAGCGGGCGGTTGCGGTCATGCGCTGTGCGATCTATCTGCATCGCAACCGGGGTATAGAGATAAACTACCGTGCCGCGCCCCTGCAGTGCCTGGCGGTTGGCCAAGCGCAGCACGGACCCGCCACCGGTGGCAAGGACGATGTTATGCATTCGTGTCAGATCGGCGATCATCGCCTCTTCCCTGCGGCGAAAACCCTCCTCGCCTTCCTTGTCGAATATCCAGGGAATACTGGCTCCTGTCCTCAGCTCAATCTCATGATCCGTATCGAGGAAACGCCAATCCAGCAGGTCTGCCAGATAGCGTCCGATCGTTGTCTTGCCGGCCCCCATGGGGCCGACCAGAAAGATATTTGCCTTGGAATGCAAGCCAGAGACCGCCGTGATTATTTGCCTGCCGTCGCATCGGTCATCAAGCGGGGCGTGACAAAGATCAACAACTCAACTTTGTCACTCCGCTTGGTTTCCTGCTTGAACAGACGGCCCAGATACGGGATATCTCCAAGCACCGGTGTCTTGATGACGCCCTTATTGGATGTCTCCTTGAAAATCCCCCCCAACACCACGGTCTGACCATCATCAACCAAGACATTGGTATTGACGCGGTTGGTATTGATCGTCACGGCGCCGTTGGCAAGAACTTCACCCAAGCTGTCGTTGTTGACAAACAACTCCATATTGATTCGGCCATCGGGCGTGATACTGGGAGTGACTTCCAGCGACAATTCCGCATTGACAAATTTTACGGAAGTGGCGCCACTGGATGTCGACTCTTGATAGGGAATCTGCTTACCCGTCGCGACACGCGCCTTTTGCTTGTCCGCCGTCAGAACGCGCGGAGTTGCAATAACTTCGCCATGGCCATCCGATTGCAGGGCGGACAACTCAAGATCCAGGACGATGTTGTCCGAGTCCATGATGCCCAATGCCAAGGAACTGGCGCCAGCTTTCTCAATGCCAAGATCAACCGCCAAGTCAGCAGGCTGTGTGATTTCGTATGTCCGCAAACCCGTGGTCGTATCCACCTTGACTTCACGCAGGTCATTCAAGGTTGTACGGGAACCACCGGCCATATAGCGACTGTTCGAGCCGATATTATCGTGGGCAACGCCCCAGCGCACACCCAGTTCCTTGGCAAAGCTGCTGTCCGCCAGGACGATACGGGCTTCAATCATTACCTGCTTGATGGGAACATCCAGCTTGGCAATCAACTCACGGATATCCTCGATTTTCTTCGGGGTATCCTGAATGACCAGCATATTGGTCCGGGAGTCCACAGAGGCACTGCCACGAGAACTCAGCAGGGTTGAATTCTGAGAGGATCCACTGCCGCCTCCGGAAGTACCCGAGGAAATCAGCGACTGGATATCTGAAGCCTTCGCATAATTGATCTGGATGTATTCCGTGCGCAAGGGTGCGATCTGCTCGGACTGGGTCTGACTTTCAATTTCGAGACGTTCACGGGCGGCAATTTCATCCGCCGGCGCCACGAGCATGACGTTGCCTACGGTCCGCTTATCCAAACCCTTGGTCTTGAGAATCAGGTCCAGTGCCTGATCCCAGGGGACATTCTGCAGGCGCAGGGTAATGCGGCCGGAAACCGTGTCGCTGGCCACCAGGTTGAGCGAAGTAAAGTCTGCGATCAACTGCAATACAGACCGAACTTCAATATCCTGGAAGTTCAAGGAAAGCTTTTCGCCGCTGTAGACAAACTCCTTGCGGCGACGCTCTTCCTTGAGGACCGGCTTGACACTGATGGTCATGCGATTATCGGTCTGATAAGCCAGATATTCGAATTCACCTTGCGGCTGGATGACCATCACCCCATTGCCGCCTTCGTTGTAAACCTCAACGACTTTAACGGGCGTGGCGAAGTCACCGACATCCAGGCGGCGGCGCAGCTTTTCAGGAACCTTCGCTCCCAGGAAACGGGCAATAATACGACTGCCCTGCTGCTGGACATCTACCGGAATGGATGACTGCGACAAGCCGATCATGATCTGGCCATCGCCCTGGTCGCCACGACGGAAATCCACATCATCAATTTGCGGCGAGGACGACCGCACCGCCTTGGGTTTGGCTGACGGCTGTGTCGTCACTGCGGAAGCGACGGGAGCCACGGCAGGTTGATTGCCCACTGCCAGGTTACCAGACTGGGCCACCTGCTCCGCCTTGCCAATGCGCAACACCAGATTATTACCCTCAACCCGAGAGGTATATCCGGTGATTTCCCCCAGATTGACGACCAAGCGTGTGCGATCCTGGTTATCCACCACCGTCATGCTGCGCGCGTTTCCATTGCCCAGGGGCAAGTAACGGGAAGGCAGTCCATTCTTTGTGTTGGCCAGATCAAACACCAGACGAGCCGGCTTTTCTATCTGGTAAGACTGGATTTGCGGAGGGGTCTGATAGAAAGCCAGACGCATTTCAATTTCATCGCCGGGGAGCGAGACAAAATCCACCTGCTTGAGCAACATGCGGTCCGCGGCCATCGCCAGCTGAACCATTGTCATCATACCCAAGCCAAGCACCAGTCGGCTTACCTTGAAGCCCTTCCCAGAAACCTTGTTATTGTTCATTTTGATCCGATTGATCATTTGCATTCTCCGGGCCGCTTGGCTCACTTGTCGGCCATAACCATACTGCGAGGACGTTCAACCCAACCATCACGCCCATCCGGGACGATTTCGATCAGGCTTATCTGGCTTTGCGTAATTTCGGTGATCCTTCCGTGATTCTTGCCGGCGTAGTTACCAACCTTTACGCGCTGCACGCCACCATCTCCATCCTCAACAAGTCCATACAAAACTCCACCTGGCCGCTGCAGGGTTCCCCGCATGCGTAATGATTCAAGATTGAATTTTTCGAGATACTCCTGAGGTCTCGAAAAATCAGGCACGACCGGAGGACCATCCTTCTTCAACTGTATTGCCTCTTCCGTTTCCGGGGGCATGAACGGACTCCGGAGCTGATGGGCCGCATACGTAAAGGAAGGCATTGGCGTGAACTCGGGTGGAGCCTCCACCCTGCCCCTGGGCTGCTTGCGAATGGCATCCATGCGTGCCTTGACTTCGTCAAACCCGGAAGAGCACCCGGTCAGAACGCCTCCCATAATTGTGACGCTCAGCAATGAGTTCAAAAACGATGACTTTTTCATAGTCATGCGCCCCCCTTCTTGTCAGCAGCCTGGCCTTTGTCGTCGCCTTTGGACTTGGCTCCGCCATCACCGCTTTCCTTGTAACGATAGGTTTTTGCCTGAATTGACATTTGCAAAACAGGAGCACCGCTATCTGCAAACCGACTTTCCATGGGCACAATCTTGTAATCATGCAAGGTGACAATTCGCGGCAGGGCTGACACCCCGCTCACAAAGGCGCCGAATGCGTGATAGTCGCCGTGGACCTTGACATCAATCGGCAACTCGGCATAAAACTCCTTCGACTGCTCGGTACCCAGCACAATCCCGTCTATTTCAAGACCACTGCCAAGCGCCGTGTGAGTAATATCCTCCAGCAGCCCCGGCACTTCCGTATCTTGCGGCAACTGACGCAGCAAGGATCCAAACGAATCCTCCATTTCCTTGAGCTGCCGCTTGTAGACATCGAGGTTATTGGCCTTGAACACCTTTTGCTCAAAATCCTGCAGCAATTGCCCCTGCTCTTCCTCTCCGCGAGCCAGCGTATCCCGCATGTCCGAGATATCAAACACATAACCCAGCGCAAGGACAACAATAAAGACGATGATATAAATCATTATCTTTACTGCCTGAGGCCATGAACCGACATTCTCAGGATCCAGGGTGTTCAGGGTATTGATGAACTCCTGGAGATCGAATTTCTTGGAATCCTTGGCGCCTTCCAGACTTATGCCCTTAAGCTTCATTTGGCGGCCTCCGTATTGGTCTTCTTGGCGCCGGACTTCCCATCGGCATCAGCATCGCTCTCTGGCGACTCCAGCTCCACAGTGAGGGAGAACTTGTTGCTCTTGGCCGCATTGTTCTTGGCGGCAACACCCTTGGTGCTCTGCAAGCCCTCGTCATTTGCCGCCACGCTGCCCAGCACGGGATTCTTGAACCAGGACGACGCATTCAAGTTCCGCAGGAACGTCGCCACCTGGTTATTGCTGTCGGCAACCCCGGAGATGGTGAACTTGTTATCCTTCCGCTCAATCAAGGACAGGTACAGTTTATCCGGCGTTGCACGGACAATTTCATCAAAGACACGGACAATGATCGGCCGACGCCCCTGCAGATCCTGAATCACCTTCATCCGCGCCAGCAACTCATCCTTGCGCTTTTGCAACTCATCAATTTCCACGATTTGCCGGTCCAGCAACTCGATTTCAGACTTGATGAAGGCCTTGCGCTCTTCCTGATCACTGATCTGGGCGCTGACAAACATGTGAAAGAACAGAATCAGACCCAAGGCCACCAAGGCCACCGCCATGTTGATGGCGAGAAATTCCTGCT
>CAZPZK010000086.1:0-7465 GCA_964591095.1 uncultured Moraxellaceae bacterium
GAGCAGCCCCAGGCCCAGGCCCAGGCCGGCCAGGATGAAGGAAAACTCGCCAATCTGGGCCAGACTGACGCCCACGGTCAGCGCCGTGTTCAACGGATAACGGAATAACAGCACCAGCGCCATCGCGGCCAAGGTCTTGCCGACCATGATGATGGCCACCACCGCCAGCACCTTCATCGGCTCGGCCAGCAAAATGCGCGGATCGAAGAGCATGCCGACAGAAACAAAAAACAGCACCGAAAAGGCATCGCGCAAGGGCAGTGACTCATCCGCCGCGCGATGACTGTATTCCGACTCGCGCATCATCATCCCGGCAAAAAAAGCGCCCAGCGCAAAAGAGACATCAAACAGCTTGGCGGAGCCGAAGGCGACCCCAAGCGCGGTGGCGATCACGCACAAGGTAAACAGTTCGCGGGAGCCGGTACGGGCGACCAGCCACAGCAGGCGCGGAAACAGGCGCTTGCCCACCACCAGCATCAGGGTGATGAACAAGGCCACCTTGCCCAAGGTCAGGAGCAGGGTCATGCCCACATCGCCCTCGCCGGTGTCGGCAACCCGGCCGCCGAGCACGCCGGCCAGCGGCGGCAGCAGGACCAGCACCAGCACCATCACCAGATCTTCCACCACCAGCCAGCCGACGGCAATGCGCCCGTTGATGCTGTCCAGTTGATCCCGGTCTTCGAGTGCCCGCAGCAGCACCACCGTGCTGGCCACCGACAGCGCCAGTCCGAACACCAGCGCCTCGCCAAAAGGCCATCCCCAAGCCATGCCGGTCACGGCGCCCAAGGCGGTTGCCACCGTGATCTGGACGATGGCGCCCGGCACCGCGATCCGTTTTACCTTCATCAGGTCCGCCAGCGAAAAGTGCAAGCCAACGCCGAACATCAGCAGGATGACCCCGATTTCGGCCAATTGCCCCGCCAGACCGACATCCGCGACAAAGCCCGGCGTCGCCGGACCGACTGCGATGCCGGCCAGCAGATAGCCTACCAGCGGCGGCATCCGCAGGCGCGTGACCAGATAACCCAGCGCCAGCGCCAGCGCCAGGCCGACAGCCAGGGTGGAAATCAGGCTGATGTCATGGGGCATGCGCACTCCTCGGCCAAGCAGATTAAAAGAGAATCATTACCATCCAATATAGGCAAGATCCGCGCCATGCCGTAGCGTTTGATTGTAAACAGCGCGAGGTTTAGTGCGCCGCGGTGCTGGCGCTTTTTGGCATTACGGTGTAAGTTCGTGGCCTTTTTACGCTCCCAACTTTCAGGTAAGCATCATGCAGCGCTCCTATAAAAATGTCGGTATCGTTATCGCCCTCGCGGCGGCGATGGCCGCCTGCAACAAGCAACCCGAGGCTCCCAAGCTCGATACCGATGACGCCAAGGCCGCCTACAGTATCGGCTTCATGACCGGCAAGAACCTGGAGCAGCAACTGCCCAAGCTCGACACCGAAAGCTTTGCCGCCGGGATGCGCGATGCCTATGCCAAGAAGCCCGGCCTGCTGAAGGAAGAGGAAATGAAGGCGGCGCTGACGGCGCTGGATGCGCGCATGAAGAAGGAAGCGGAAGAGAAGCACAAGAAGGCCACCGAGGAAGGCTTGGCCAAAGGCGCTGCCTTCCTGGCCGAGAATGCCAAGAAAGCCGGGGTGAAGACCACCGCCAGCGGCCTGCAATATGAAGTGATCACCGAAGGCAAGGGGGCGCGTCCCAAAGCCACCGATCAGGTCAAGGTACATTATGAAGGCAAGCTGGTGGATGGCACGGTCTTCGACAGCTCGGTCAAGCGCGGCGAGCCGGTGACCTTCCCGCTCAACCAGGTCATTCCCGGCTGGACGGAAGGTGTGCAATTGATGACGGTGGGCTCCAAGTACCGCTTGGTCATTCCCGCCGCCCTCGGTTACGGCGAACAGGGCGCGGGTCCCATTCCGCCAAAGGGGGTGCTGTTTTTTGAAGTAGAACTGCTGGACATCGTCAAGTAAGGACAGCGGCGGCGGTCGCGTCAAGACGCGACCGCCTGCCTGTTAGTCGTCCTCCTGCTCCATCCTTTCCCCAACGGCATTGACGGTACCCTGCGTGGCCTGCCAGACCCAGAAGGCGAGCACGGTTAGCAACAGCGCCAGCGCCACCCCGCCATGATTCCGTTTCACCAGATCCACGCCCGGTTCCGCCCTGCGTCCGGTCAGCATCGGCCGCGCCAGGTTTTGACGTTGAATCCGGCTCAATACCAGCAACAGCATCAAGTGCGCGCCGACCAGCATCAGAAATCCGTTGGCCATCAGCTCATGCACTTCCTCCAGCCATTCACCGCCCCATTCCGAATAGACGGCATAGCCGCTCAGAGTCAAGGGCAGGGTGGACAGTAGCATGCCGGCCACGGTTGCCGTCAGCACCCATTGCAGGGCCGCCCGGCGTTGTGGCGTCTGGTGCAGTGCCCGCACATCGGGAAGATGGCGCAATTTCCGCCACAGCAGGGATAAGCGGGCCTGTCGCGGCCCCGCCATTCCCCAGATCAACCGGAAGACCAGCAAGCCGATGAAGGTGTAGCCCAGCGTGACGTGCACCAGACGCCAGTGTTCGCTGTCACCGGTCAGCCAGGCACCGGCAAAACAGGCGGCAAAAAGCGCATGGAAGGCGCGAATGGGAGCATCGACAACCCGCCGGCCGGCGGCCGGAGCGCCGTTGGCGGTTTTTTCCGTTGATATCAGGGTATTCATGGCATCACCTCAGCGGGGAATACGAATGTTGTCTTCTTCAAAGTCGCCACGTTCCGCGCCGCGATGGCAGGCCTGGCATTGGCTGCGACCGCCTACGGACTTTCGCTGCCAGACAGCTTCACGGATTTCGCGATGTTCGCGGACAAACCAGGCCGCGCGTGAGATACGGTCCTCGGGCGGAGCCTCCGCCATCTTGCGGCGGGTGCCGGCATTGACTTGCAACCAGCGGCTGATCTCGCGGATCTCCGTCGGCTCCAGCGTGGCGTCAACGCCGTAATGGCGATCCAGTCCTTGCATGATGCGCTGCCACGATACCGCGGGCAGCAATCCGGGCGGATAAGCCAGATGGCAGGAGCCGCATTCCTGCTGATAACGTGGTAACGGCGCGACCGTGCTCATCCGGTCGTCATCCGCGAGGGCTGTTTGTGTCAGCGACAACGGCAGCACCAGGATCAAGGGGAACATGCTCAGGCGGAAGGGGTTCATGATTTTCTCCGGGTTCAGGGTTTCAGGCTGATCAGCCAGGCCAGCACATCCGCTTTTTCGACTGGAGTACATTCTCGGCTGAGCACATCCTTGCAGTTGCGACGGAACCACTTGTCCACCCGAGCTTCTGACGTAAAAGCCAAGGGATTGGCGGCTGGAGCCAACGGATCTAGCACCTTGCCCGTCGAGGCATGCTTGCCGGGACGGACCGGTACCGCGCCGTGGCATGAAGAACAGGACCATTCTCCGCCATGCCGGCTGGTGAAGAAGCGTCGGCCTCGCTCAGCGTCGGCATGACTTCCGGCCATCGATGTCCAGCGCTGGAGTTGCGCTTGCGGGCTGGTGTCGGCGGCGTGTACCAGGCCCGGCAGCCAAGGCAGTACAAATACCGCCACCAGCGTCAAGACCGGCAATAAGCGGCTAGTGTTCGGCTCGGCAGGCGCGCGTTGCGGGAGAGGGGTGGTCATGACGTTGTCCTCGGGGACTTGTGGTGTTAGGGCCATTCTGCTATTTCCAAGCTGTATCCCGCCTGAACGGTCCGTTCATCTCCCATTCAGGATTTCATCGACACACTGGCGTCTGGAAAATGAGCTATTGAGGCCCGCGCATGATCATCCGGGGGAGTATCAAGGCCAGCGTGTTCATGGCGGTGCTGGCCGCGTCGTCCGCCTTCCTGCCGACCCCTGCTTGGTCGCGCGGGGATCACGATGATGCCTGGCAGGCATTGGCCGCCGGACAGATACAGCCTTTGCCGCAAATCCTGCAACACGTGGCCAGGGTATACCCCGGACAGGTGCTTGAGGTGGAGTTGGAACAGGAGGCTGCAGTGTGGATTTACGAGGTCAAGGTGCTGCAGGCAGGCGGCCGCCTTGTCAAAGTGGTCGTGGATGCCCGCACTGGCAAGGTGCTTGGCACCGACCGCGACCGCCGTCGCCATAACCGGCATCGACCGGAGGAGTCTTGATGCGCATTCTGATTGTCGAGGACGAGCCGGCATTGTCCCGGCAGCTTCAGGCCGAGTTTGACCATGCCGGTTATGCCGTCGAGGCAGTCGACAACGGTCGCGATGCCTTGCATCTTGGGGAAACCGAAAACTATGACGCGATAGTGCTTGATCTGGGGCTGCCACTGCTGGACGGGGTTTCCGTGCTGCGCCGATGGCGCGCCGGAGGCCGCGTCATGCCCGTGCTGATTCTGACCGCCCGCGACAGCTGGAGCGAAAAGGTTGCAGGGATTGATGCCGGCGCCGATGATTACCTGACCAAGCCCTTTCACCCGGAAGAATTATTGGCGCGGGTGCGCGCCCTCATCCGGCGCGCGGGAGGGCAGGCAACCACCCGGTTGCAATGCGGTCCGGTGACACTGGACACCCGCACCGGCCGGGTGACGGTTGACGGTCAGTCCGTGACGCTGACCGGCCACGAATACCGGGTGTTGTCATATCTCATGCACCATGCCGGGCGCTTAGTGTCCCGCACCGAGCTGACCGAGCATATATACGCTCAAGATTTTGATCGCGACTCCAATACAATCGAGGTTTTCATTGGTCGCTTGCGCAAAAAGCTGCCGCCGGCATTGATCGAGACCGTGCGCGGGATGGGCTATCGCCTGCAGGCGCCGTCATGACGGGTTCATGGCGGACATCCTTGCGGCTGCGGCTGCTGGCGGGCATGCTGGTCTGGGTCTGTTGCACGCTGGCGGCAACCGGCATCGTCCTTGCCGAATTATTCCGGGATCATGTCGGCTCCCAGTTCCGCGCCGAACTCCGCCGGGACCTTGATCAATTAACTGCCGGGTTTGATCTGGGTAATAACGAGCTTCCCCAGTTAAAGTCACCGGAAGGCGATCCGCGCTGGCGCCAGCCGTATTCCGGGCTTTACTGGCAGATCAATGGTCCTGGCCGGCCCGCGTATTTGCGTTCGCGTTCGTTGTGGGATTCCCGACTGGAAGTGCCGGTGGACAACCTGGCGGATGGTGACATCCATGAGCACCGGCTGACCGGCCCCGGTGGGCGCACCGTGATTTTGCTGGAGCGTCAGGTATGGTCGGATTCGGATCCCGCTCAGCATTGGCAACTGGTGGTTGCCGCCGACACGAGCCCGCTGGAAGAGGCTGTCGGTCGATTTGTCAGGGTGATGGCGCTTTCCCTCTTCGTGCTGGCGACGGGGCTGATGCTGGCGGTATTTCTGCAAATCCGCATCGGCCTTGGTCCGCTGACGCATCTTCAACATGCCGTCAACCGCGTCCGCTCCGGTGAGGAGCGTCGTTTGGGCGGCCGCTTTCCACAGGAATTGCAACCGCTGGTTGATGATTTCAACCGAGTTCTGGACCGCAATGACGAGATGGTCGAACGTTCGCGTATCCAGGCCGGTAATCTGGCGCATGCGTTGAAAACTCCGATGGCGGTTCTGGCCAATGCCGCTTTGTCCGAGCATAGCGAGTTGTCGGCGCTGGTGACCGAACAGACCGAATCCGCACGCCGTCACATCGATTGGCATCTGGCCCAAGCCCGAGCCGCCGCCTCAGCCTCCGCTCCCGCGATGCGTACGCCCGTCCTGCCGGTGTTGCAGTCCTTGATCCGGGTCATGGAGCGCGTGCATGCGGACAAGCAGCTGCAGTTTGATCTGGAAGGGGAAGCACGGCTGGTGTTCGCGGGGGAGGAGCCGCATTTGCTGGAGATGCTGGGCAACCTGATGGATAACGCCTGTAAATGGGCCCGGAGCAAGGTTGTGATCAGTGTTGACTTGCGGGGAAGACAATTGCAGGTGCGGGTGGAAGATGATGGGCCGGGCTTGCCGCCCGAGGCGCGGGACCGGGTGCTGCATCGGGGAGTGCGCTTGGATGAGCGCACGCCGGGATCAGGGCTGGGGTTGTCGATCGTGGATGACATGTCTCGCCTGTATGGCGGCTCTGTGGTGCTGGAGGCCTCTCCGCTGGGAGGCCTGCGCGCGCAATTGATGTTGCCTGGTTCGATGACGGATGGCGCGGCCCACCCAACAAAAAAGCCCTGAACCGAGCGGTTCAGGGCTTTTTTGTTGGGTGGCAATATGGTGGAGGTGGGGGGAGTTGAACCCCCGTCCGACGGCACTACGCCCCTGGATCTACATGCTTAGCCTATTCTATTGCTTTAACCGGTTGCTACCCGAAAGGCAGGGCGCAACAAGCGATCCTCTGGGTTTTAGCTTGTTGCCGCGAGGCGAGACATCAAGCGAGCCTGTGTAGCGTACGCGCACATTCCCCGACCACAGACATTCAGGTTCAGTGCTTCGCCGTTAGGCGGCGAGTGCGTAAGTTTCGTCGTTTGCGACTATTTGTTTGAGATTGGTATTTACGAGAGACATCTCACTCTCGACATGCACCACAGAGTTTCATCACCGGCGTCGAAGCCAGTACACCCCCATAGTCAATCCATTATAGCGTTAATTTGGTGGTGGCAGTGGACTTTTCAAGTCCTTTTCTCAGCCACGGTCCCGCATCAGGCGGCCTTTTTCGCGTTGCCAGTCACGATCCTTGTCGGACTCGCGCTTGTCGTGAAGATGTTTGCCTTTGGCCAAGGCAATTTCACACTTGACCTTGCCGTTTTTCCAGTAAAAGGATAGTGGAACGCATGTGTATCCTTTTTGTTGCACGGCGCCGATCAGCCGATCCAGTTCGCGCTTGTTCAGCAGCAACTTGCGCGTGCGTGTAGCCTCGGGAACATAGTGTGTGGAAGTTGACAGCAAGGGGGTGATATTGGTGCCCAGCAGGAAGGCCTCGCCATCTTTCAGCAGGACATAGGCATCAACCAGACTGAGGCGGCCGGCGCGCAAAGCCTTGACTTCCCAGCCTTGCAGGACCAATCCGGCTTCAAAGCTGTCCTCGATGAAGAACTCATGACGGGCCTTGCGGTTCTGTGCAATGTTGCCGCCGCCTGTGGGTTTCTTGTTGCTGCTCATTATCAAAATCTGGAATGGGGAACTCGCTATATTCTGCCTGAAAAGCGCGGGCAGCGGGAAACTGACTGTCAATAGCCGCAAGAACTGCGAGGGTTAGCCGTAAATAATTTGTGCTATACCTGTCCCGCTACCTGAATGTTTACACAGGATGGATTACCGATCCGCTTCATCATCCAAAAACGACGCACGCGAGGGAAGATCATGAGAAAACACGTTTTGTTGGGAGCGATGCTTCTGGCATTTGCCGGTCAAGCCGCTGCAGCGCCAGCCAAGAGCCACTGCCGTGTCGGTGAGGTCTCCAGCCTCAAGGGTACCGTGGAGCGCGTTCGCCAGA
>CAZPZK010000086.1:7565-9660 GCA_964591095.1 uncultured Moraxellaceae bacterium
TGCCGTGTCGGTGAGGTCTCCAGCCTCAAGGGTACCGTGGAGCGCGTTCGCCAGAGCGTCACAGCGACGCCGCAAGTCGGTGAAAAGATTTGCCGCGGCGATCTGTTCCGCACCAAGGCCGGCAGTGTAGCGGAGTTGCACTTGCGCGATGGCACCAAGCTTACGGTCGGTAAGGACAGTGAATTGGTGGTCAAGGAGTACCGGATTTACCGCAAGAAGCCCAACGTCGCCTTGTTTGACTTGGTGAAAGGGGCATTCCGCAGCGTGACCGGCTCCATCACCAAGCGTCCCCACCGTTTTGAAGTGTCGACATCCGTGGCCACCATCGGTGTGCGCGGCACGGACTTCTGGGGCGGCTTTGGCGTTACCCCGGATGGAGCGCTGGATGTGATCATGCTGAGCGGCAAGGGAGTCTATGTCAAAAATGACAAGGGGCAGGTGGAACTGGACAAGCCGGGACTCGGCACCACGATCAATGCGGATGGATCCCTGGGTGAAGCCAAGGCCTGGCCGGAAGAAAAGCTCGGCCGCGCGGTAGCGACCATCACCCCCGAGTAATGCTGTATGGCGTCATGGCTCTGTGTTCGGTACCATTGCACTCGACCGATTCGGAGCCTGCCGCCATGAATACCCGTGTAATCTATCCGGGGACTTTTGATCCCATCACCAATGGCCACAAGGATCTGGTAGAGCGTGCTTCGTGCCTGTTTGACGAAGTGGTGGTAGCCATCGCCGCCGGACATCACAAAACGCCGCTTTTTACCCTGGAAGAGCGTGTCGCTTTGGTCAAGAGTGTCACATCGCACCTGCCCAATGTTCAGGTGTGCGGTTTCAGTGATCTGCTGGCGCGCTTCTTTGTTGAACAGAAGGCCACCGCCGTTTTGCGCGGCCTGCGCGCCGTTTCAGACTTTGAGTATGAGTTCCAGCTTGCCAACATGAACCGCCAACTGGTCAGTGACTTCGAGACCGTTTTTTTGACACCGGCGGAGCACTTGTCTTTTATTTCCTCTACCCTGGTGCGTGAAATCGCCCGACTCGGAGGCGATGTCTCCAAATTCGTTCCACCACAAGTGGTTTCGGCTTTTGCCGGCAAGTTTGCCGTAAAGGGTTGAGGCATGGCGCTCAGGATTACGGACGACTGTATCAACTGTGATGTCTGCGAACCGGTGTGTCCCAACAAGGCTATTTTCCAGGGGCCGGAAATCTATGAGATTGACCCTGGGAAGTGCACGGAATGCGTTGGGCACTACGAAGAGCCCCAATGCCAGAAAATCTGCCCGGTGAGTTGCATTCCGCTGGATCCCCGACACGTCGAGTCCAGGGAGGAGTTGCTGGCCAAGGCGGGGCGACTTAAAAGCGAAAGCCCCGATTAACGGGGCTTTGGGCGGAAAGGACGAATCTCAGATCTTGCTGAGATTGACCGTGTAACCGGGCTGGTTTTTGGCGTGGCTCTGGTTGGTGAAGACGGCGCGGTCATTCTTCAGCACAATCACTTCAAAGAACGGGCGGAAACGATCTTCGGAAACGCCGAAAGCTTGCAGGAACTTCCCGAACAGCACCTGCTCTTCTCGCTCGGCCTGACCGTCGGAGAGCGAGGAGTCAATCAGGTTGACCAGAATGCACATGCGCTGGGCGTCGGTCAACAGCGGAGCTGCTTCCGCCAGAAACTGCTCCAGAGAATGCTTCTTGCGATAGCGCATGGCACTATCCAGCAACTTCTGGTTCTGGGCACCAACACCAATGGTGCCACGGCCGTCATCGGATCCGCCGATGACGCTCAGCAAGTGACCGATTTCTTCGTTATCCATCTCGCCATCGGCACCCATCATGTACAGCAGGGAGGTCACGAAAGCCAGATGCGGTGTCATTTGCTCACCGCTGTCACCCCGGAACATGTCAAACAGACCCATGATCAACTCCTATGGTTTAGTGTTACACAGGGGCGCATCATCTCAGGAATGGAAGAAAGCCGGGGTGTCGCCGGGTAAAATCTTGTTATTCGTTGGTAACCGGCTTGTTCTTCCACGAATCCTGCGTGCCGGTGCATCCCAGGCAGCGGGTGAAGGTGGTTTTAGCCAGACCGACCACCAAGGTG
>CAZPZK010000086.1:9670-10143 GCA_964591095.1 uncultured Moraxellaceae bacterium
GCGAAACACATTGAGATTGTTATTAACCCGTGACTCTTCAACCGTGCCGCCCAGCGCGGAGAAGGGCAGGGTAGCGACAAACAGTGCGGTGCCGCCAAGTGTCCCGGCGAACAGGATGGGGCGGGCAATGATAGCATCCATGGTCATGGCGCCGGCGGACGGACGCTGATTGATCTGATCGTCCATTTCGTCAGCCATCAGCGGGGTTGCTGTCATGCCGGAAGTGACGAGCAGCAGTCCTGCAATGGCGCGACGGGTTGAAAAAGTCATTATTGTCTCCTTGCTGTGTCTGGCGCGGATCATGAACCTTGAGGGTTCCGGGGCCGAAGAATGGCACCCTGCCGCTTGATAGGTCAAATGTTTCTGAATCTAAACGGACTTAACTACGGATGCAATCCTTTAGGGGCGTACGGGTTGGCAAGATGGGCCGAAAAATGTTCCCCGCCCGGCCATCCTCAGGCTCTGCAAGGGGG
>CAZPZK010000087.1:0-10050 GCA_964591095.1 uncultured Moraxellaceae bacterium
ACTCACGTCATGCTTTTTGACGATTACCGATGGATAAAAGTTACGTAACTTAATTGGGGTCAGCTCACGAAAAGGAAAAAATCGTACGCTAAGCCCTGACCGGTGCTGAGAAGTCGTGGACATGTTGGCGTTCGATGAGCAATGGAACAGCGAACCGACTTACGGATCAGGCATCGCCATCTTGGGATTGCTTCAGAAAACGGACAATAAAGCACGTTAAGGCGCGATCACCACCTACCATTTGAAGTCCGGCCATGGCTCACGATAGCCAACAAAGACAGCAGGTGGAATCGCATCCAGGCGTTTGGCCATGTCGTTATTCGCCAGTAACTGGTACATCGGGTCGAAGGTTTCCATCAGTCGCGGCAAGGCCTTTAGCCGCTGCCAGGTCGGCAACTCGATAAAATACCGGCAGCGGCTGTCGAGCACACTGTCCAGGTGAATGTATGGCGCCATCGCGGCGCAACGCATCCCGTGAATGACCTCATCGGCGGTGGCCGGGACGGCGGCGCGCACGGCGGACTCAACCACATATTCCAGTTCGAACATCATCGCCTGGTCGAGTTTGCTGGTTGGGATGCCGGCCATGGCCTGGCGCAGCACGCTGACCTGCACCAGAATCAGGGGCCACAGGATTTCGACACCGTAAACACCGCAACGGTCATCGTTGGGATAGTCGCGATAATCCCGATGACGGCTGCCTTGAAATGCCTGACGGACATCGTAGGCGAGGCCCAGCACGAAGCCTTCCTTGTCCTCGATGTAGCGGCTTTCCGCCACAAGGTGATGAATGAACTCGTGCAGCCGGTGCAGCGTGGCAAAGTCACCCCACAGTACGATTCCGGCATGATGCGGCGTCAGTTTGTATTCCAGCATGGTGTCCTTCGTATGATTCAGGGGGCATTACGGAAAACGGGAAAAATCGTACGCTAAGCTCCTGGCGCGGAGCGCCATTCCGCTCGACTAATGCAACATCGACGGTGTCAGCGCCGCCTCGGCCAGCATGAATGACCGGATGCCGTCATCCCGGATCGTTTGCAGCGCTTCATCCAGAGCGCTCTGGTCGGTCGGAAAAAGGTCATCCCATACGGTGGACGCACCGGTTTCGTCAATGACCTCCAGCGACCATTCACTGTCGCTGGACCGGTAAATCTGGATGTCAACATAAGTCCCCTCGCCACGAACGACCTGGCACAGCGGGGAATGAATGATTTCGTGCATGAGAGAACTCCTGACGCGTTGTTGATGGGATGGGTTAGGGGGATGCCGCGCATTCCGGCACACCGGGGCCTACCCGGGCCAGGGTGTCGATCAAGGTGGTGCGTTTGACCCCGAAACTCCGGCAGACCGCCGCCTTGGACATTCCGCCGTTCAAGGCGGTGAGGATGGCCTCCAGCTTCTCCCCCGTGATGGCCGGCGGACGCCCGCCAATCCGGCCCCGGCGCTTGGCGGCCGCCAGTCCGGCCGTTACCCGTTCCTGGATCAGCGCACGCTCGTACTGCGCCAGCGAGGCGAATACATTGAACAGCAGTTCACCGGAGGCGGAGGTCGTATCCATATTCTCGGTCAGCGACCGGAAAGCGACTTGGCGTTCCTTCAGGGTATTCACGATCGTCAGCAGGTGCGACAGGGAGCGGCCCAGCCGATCCAGCTTCCAAACCACCAGTACATCGCCCGGCTGCAGGAAGGCCAAGGCCTTGGCCAGCCCCGGCCGATTTGCCTTGGCTCCGGAGGCGTGGTCCTCGAACAGATGCCGGCTGTCCACACCGGCGGCGAGCAGCGCATCCCGCTGCAAATCGGTCTTCTGCCGGTCGGACTCCGAGGACACCCGCATATAGCCGATCAGCATGATCGTAAAACCTCTGAATGGGGGTTTCCGTATGGTACGCTATGGCGACAGGGTTTTCCGTACATTTTTGACGGCTTTGGAAACACCAAAAGCCCGTTTTTAACCCAGCGGCGGCACCCCGTCGCCAAACAGTTGTTTTACGACAGGCCGGGCAACCGGTTTTGGGTTCGATCAGTCGCCAGAACGGAATCACCGCCCATGCCCCGCCGTAGCCTCCTGACCCCCGCCGAACGGGCGTAACTGCTGGCTTTCCCCGAGACCGAAGACGAACTCGTTCGGCATTACGCCTTTTCCGAGCCGGATCTCTCCGTGATTCGTCAACGGCGCGGCGATCACAACCGGCTGGGCTTCGCCGTGCAGTTGTGCACCCTGCGTTATCCGGGGTTCACCCTGCCTCCCGAGGCATCGCCGCCGCCAGCGGTGTTATCCTGGATCGGACGTCAGCTGCGCCTCGATCCGGCTGTCTGGTCGCAATACGCCCTGCGCGCGGAAACCCGCCGTGAACATCTGGCCGAGTTGCAAGCCTGGTTAAAACTGACGCCGTTTGCTCTGACCCACTACCGGCAGGCGGTCCGTGAACTGGCGGAGCTGGCCCGACAAACCGATCGCGGCATGGTGCTGGCCGAGGCGATGGTCGCCTGGCTACGTCGCCGGCGCATCATTCTGCCCGGTCTGGAGGTCATTGAACGTTTATGCGGCGAGGCGCTGACGCGTGGATCCCGCCAAGTCCACGCCGCGCTGACCAAGCCGTTGCATGCCGGGCACCGCCAGGCGTTGGACGAGCTGCTGAACCTGCGCGAGGATGGCGCCACGAGTACCTTGATCTGGCTCCGGCAGCCGCCCGGCCCACCCAAGCCAAAGCACATTCTGGCGCATCTGGAACGGCTGCACCGGCTCCGTGACCTGGCGTTGCCGGAGGGTCTGGAACACACCATCCATCAAAACCGCTTGCTGAAGCTGGCCCGCGAAGGCGGGCAGATGACGACGCAGCATTTGCGCGATTTCGAGCCGCGCCGTCGCCATGCCACTCTGGTTGCCGTGGTTCTGGACAGTCAGGCCACCCTGATCGACGAGATCATTGACCTGCACGACCGGTTCATGGGGACGTTGTTCAGCCAGGCCAAACGCCGGCATGCCGACCGCTTCCAGCAATCCGGCAAAGCCATCAACGACAAGGTGCGCCTGTATTCGCGTATCGGTCGGGCGTTGCTGGACGCCAAACAGTCGGGCGCGGATCCTTTCGCCGCCATCGAGTCCATCCTGCCCTGGGAGGTCTTCAGCGCCAGTATCACCGAAGCGGAGCAGCTGGCCCGACCGGAAGACTTCGACTATCTGGCGCTGGTCGGCGACGGCTTCGCACAATTGCGGCGCTATACGCCGACACTGCTGGCGACGCTGGGTCTGAAAGCGACTCCGGCCGCCGGCGAACTGTTCACCGGAATAGGTGTGTTGCAAGACATGAATGACCGCCAGGCGCGCAAGGTGCCCGACGATGCGCCAACGGCCTTCGTCCGCAAGCGCTGGCAAGGGTTGGTGCAGACCCCTGACGGACTGGATCGCCGCTTTTACGAGTTATGTGTGCTCTCCGAACTGAAGAATGCGCTCCGTTCCGGGGATATCTGGGTGCAGGGCTCCCGCCAGTTCAAAAACTTCGAGGAATACTTGCTGCCGCCGCCCCGCTTCCTGGAACAACGCGAGGAAGAAGCCTTGGGTCTGGCGATTGAAACCCGGGGTGATCGTTATCTGGAGCAACGGCTGTCAGTGCTGGAGCAGCAACTGGCGAAGGTGGAGCGCCTGGCCGCCGCCCAAGAACTGCCGGATGCCGTGGTCACGACGGATGGCCGGCTGCGCGTCACGCCGTTGGACAATGCCGTGCCTGACGAAGCGGATATGTTGATGCAACAGGCGTACGGCCTGATGCCCCATCTGAAAATCACCGAATTATTGCTGGAGGTGGATAACTGGACCGGCTTCACCCGCCATTTCACACACCTCAAGAGCGGCGACGGGGTTGAAGACCGGCACTTGCTGCTGACGGCCATTCTGGCAGACGCGATCAACCTCGGTCTGAGCAAAATGGCGGAATCCTGTCCCGGCACAACGTATGCCCGTCTGTCCTGGCTGCAAGCCTGGCATATCCGGGATGAGACTTACACGGCAGGCTTGGCGGAACTGGTCAATGCCCAGCTTCGCCACCCCTTCGCCGCGCACTGGGGCGATGGGACCACATCCTCATCGGACGGTCAGAACTTCAAGGCGGGCGGCCGTGGGCACATGACCGGTCAGGTGAACCTCAAATACGGGCAGGAACCGGGCGTGCAGTTTTACACCCACATCTCCGATCAGTATGCGCCGTTCCACACCAAGGTCATCAACGCGGCAGTGCGGGACGCCACCCATGTCCTGGATGGCCTGCTGTACCACGAATCCGACCTGCGGATCGAAGAACACTACACCGACACGGCGGGTTTTACCGACCATGTCTTTGGCTTGATGCATCTGCTGGGTTTTCGCTTTGCGCCCCGCATCCGTGATCTGGCGGACAAGCGGCTGTATATCCCCGGCGATGCCAAACCGTATCCGACCCTGGCCGGACTGATTGGCGGCAGCATCAACATCAAGCATGTCCGGGCTCATTGGGATGAGGTCCTGCGATTGGCCGCCTCCATCCGGCAGGGCCATGTCACGGCATCCCTGATGCTCCGCAAGCTGGGCAGTTACCCGCGTCAGAACGGTCTGGCGGTGGCGCTGCGCGAACTCGGCCGCATCGAGCGCACCCTGTTTGCGCTGGACTGGATGCAGAATGTCGAGCTCCGGCGCCGGGTGCAGATCGGGTTGAACAAGGGCGAGGCCAAGAATGCCCTGGCGCGGGCGGTGTTCCTGAACCGACTGGGAGAAATCCGTGACCGGAGCTTCGAGAACCAACGTTACCGCGCCAGCGGGTTGAATCTGGTGGTAGCCGCCATCGTGCTGTGGAACACGGTCTATCTGGAGCGGGCTGTACAGTCGCTCCGGAAATCAGGCATTGATATCGACGAGACCTTACTGCAGCACCTGTCACCGCTGGGGTGGGAGCATATCAACCTGACGGGAGATTACATCTGGCGGCAGAGCAAACCGATTGAACAAGGGCAATTTCGTCCGCTACGCGAAGTCCGGAAACCTTAGCGTACGATTTTTTCCGTTTCGTGAGCTGACCCCTATTTGGCCTCTACCCCTAAGGCTCAAGAAGCCTGGTCGCCACAGCGGTGACCCCAAAGTGTCGCAGGCGCTCTTCCCTCCGCTGCCGAAATTATTACTTATTGATACATCTATTTAAATAACATATCATAATGTAATATTATGTTTTGATACATGCCTGCCGTGACCTTTCGCAACGCACTAGTGACTTTCAGCACCATACTCGCCGGTTGCCATACACTCCCTGAGCCTGTCCCGGCCGAAATCCGCAGCCTGGAATCCCCTGCTTTCGTTACCCGGAAGAACTTCACGCCATCGGATATCGCCACCATCGAGGCTGGCTATGAAACCATGCTCTGCGCAGGCTGCGAAGGAAACGCCGGCTTCACCTCTGGCGATCAGGTGTTCTGGATCCGCTTTAAATCCAGCACACCCGATAACATCCCTATCGAAGAAAGCCCCAAGCCCAACCTTAAGGCGATACTCCATGCCAAAAACTTTGGCTTTAACCAGTATCGTCTCGCTGGCGACCTGAGTCCCCTGCAAGCCATTCTGGATGCGGCCCGGCCATCCGCCATGCCCATCCGCATCATCGGCCATACAGACAATCTTGGGTCCGCTGGCTACAACCTGAAACTTTCCCAAAAACGCGCCCAGACAATTGCCGACTGGCTGATAGCACACGGCATCGACGCGGAGCGCATTGCTGTCTCGGGAAATGGTGAAAACACGCCAGTGGCGCCCAACACCACGTCAGCAGGTCGTGCCGCCAATCGCCGGGCGGAGGTCACACTCACGGTCATGGTGATGCCCTGATGCTGCAATCCGTCGAAATCCCTGAAGACATCGATAGTCTTCCCCAAGTCCTGATGTGGGAGCTGGATGAGTTCGGCATTGTTGTTGTTCTCTTTTATGCCGGGTTAATTGCGCATGAACTGCTTTATTCGCTGGGGGCCATCTATCTGTTCACCCGCTTCTACAGCCGTTTCAAGGGTGAGCGACTGGCCGGGTTCCACCTGCATGCGCCCTACCGTCTCGGCCTGATACCCCTCAATTCCCGATTTCCGAACGGCGGGATTCTGGAGTACCACTCGTGAAGTGGTCCAAGCTCAATAGCACCTGGCAATCCGCGGTAGCCAACAACCGACTCCTCATGATCAGCAATGTCGGTCTGACCGGCTTGGTTCTGGTGATGGGACTAAAGATGGCCCAGACACATGAACGCATCATCATCGTCCCCCCTACCGTCAACGCACGCTATGAGATTGATTGGGACGGCGCCACTTCCGACTATTTCAAGGACATCGCCCTGTGGCTGACCGGGACCATCGGCACCATCAACAAGAACAACGCCGATTACGTCGTCACTGTGGTTACGCGATTCATGGATCCGTCGATCAGCAAGACGGTCTCCGAGTCACTGCGGACCTACGCCAGCAACCCCAGTGTCGCACTCAATAGCACCATGTCCTGGTTCGAGGCGAAGAGCATTGTCTGGGAGCCGCCGACCAACCGCGTCTTTGTCTCCGGCAGTTTGTTCTCGCAATCCACCGGTAACCGTTCCTCCTCCAAGGACGTGACCTACGAGTACACCATGCAAATGGTTGGGGGAAAGCCACTGGTGACGGCGTTCACCAGCTACGAGGACACACCCCATACCTTGACCTGGCAACGCAAAAAGGATGAAGAGACGCCATGATTCGTCACGCCACGGCCTTGGGCCTTTTATTGATGTCGTCCGGCTTGCACGCCGAAGGCGCTACACCATTCAGGAATGCCGATGACATTCCTCCACCCGGTAAACCGGTCGCGGCTGTCGTCCCGGCAGTTGCATCACCTGTCGGCCGAACCCCGCTACCGCCACCCCAAAAGAGCAAGCGTTCACTGACCCAACCGCCTGTAGACAAGCCGCCGATGAAACTGGAGGACGGGGCGGCGTTGCGGCAACAGGTCATCAAGGTATCCGGCAACGACAATCATGTGGTGACTGTCAGCAATACACTGGTGAACCGGATCGCTACTCCCTTCAAATCCCCTAGCCTGCTGGGCTCGGAGGGGATCGACTACAAGGTGGTGGGTCAGGACATCTATGTGGTTTTTCATGCCGACCAGCCGATCGGTGTCTTCGTCCGTGAGGATGAGTCCGTCAATCCGAACAGTCCGGTCGCCTCGCTGACGCTGGTGCCCAAGCCAGTTCCCGGCCAGAACATTGCATTGCTTTTTGACAAGACACCGACCGCACCCCGAGATCGTAAACCGGAGGAACCCAACAGCTATCAGGATGGTATCCGCATCGCACTGACCGACATCATCATGGGCAACATCCCGGACGGCTACGCCGAAGGCATCCTTAGCACCGGTATCGCGCGGCTGGGAGGCCTGATGCTGACACCGGTCAAGGTCTATTCGGGAGCGGACCGCAATATCTATCAGTACACCGTCGAGAACATTTCGGATGCCGTCATCGACCTGAATGAGCCCAGCTTTTTCCATGACGGGGTCAGGGCTGTCGCCTTCTTTCCGTCAGTTCGACTGACACCCAAGGCCTCGACAACCGCCTACATCATGGCCGATACGGCGGAGCACTGACGATGGCCAATGCCCTGAAGGACAAATGGAACAGTTTTGAGCCTGAAACCCGCCGCAAGTTGCTGTTCGCCGGGATTGCGGCCGGCGCCGTCGGCTTCGTGCTGATAGCAGGGCCGAGTGCCGACAAGAAGGTCGCCCAAGAGGAGAAAGAACGTCAAATCCAGACGACCCAATTGGTCACCGGCACACCGCCGGAACCGACGATTGATGATTTGCGGGCAGAAAACGCCGCGCTGCAACAGGCGATGACCAGTGACTTCAACAAACAGCAGAAGGAACTGACCGATGCCAAGGTGGCCGCCCAACAGACGCAGGAAGAGGCGGCCCGCCAGCTTCAACAACAAAATTCGGACCTGGCTACCCAGCTTGACACCATGCAGCAGGAACTCCGGTTGCTGAAAATGTCCAATGGCCGCACCAGCGAGAGCAACAACATCGCCCTGCCACCCTTACCGGAGCTGGGCGACAGCACGCTCCCCGATCTCCCGGGCAGTCCATCGGGTTCGGATACCATCACCAAGCCGTCGAAACCGGCCAACACATTGACCTACATTCGCAAGGAAGAAAACGCCAACGGCAACTCCTCTTCAGTTTCCAACGAGTTGTTGAAGCCTGTTCCGGCAGCATCCGAAGCGCCTGCCTTCGCCAATTACCTGACTACCGGTTCCATCATCGAAGGTGTACTGCTGAACGGTATGGACGCACCGGCGGAATTGCAGGGGCAGAAGAATCCGGTCCCCACCACGATCCGGGTCAAGGCGGAGGCCATCCTGCCGAACCGCTACCGCCAGGACATCCGCGAATGCTTTATCACCGCCTCGGGCTTTGGCGAGTTGAGCACCGAGCGGGCGCGGCTTCGCACCGAACGCATCGCCTGTATCAGCAAAGACGGCAAGGTGATGGACAGCAAGCTGTCCGGATATGTGATCGGCGAGGACGGCAAGGTTGGCGTACGCGGCCGTGTCGTCACCAAACAAGGGGCGTTGATCGGGAAGACCATCCTCGCCAGCTTCATGGCGCAACTGGGCGAAGGCCTGGCGCCCTCCCCGGTTTCGTCTTTGAACCTCTCCGGATCCGGGACAACCCAGTTCCAACAGCCCAACCTCAAAGACCTGGCCACTTCCGGCGGATACCGGGGCGCTGCCAACGCGATGAACGAAGTGGCGCAGTTTTATCTGGACCTTGCCAAGCAAATGTTTCCGGTCATTGAAATTGATGCCGGACGCCACGTCAGCATCATCCTGATTGAAGGAGTCGGACTGTCCTCATGAACCACTTCCCTATCCGTCTGCTGGTTTTGGCCGGCGGCATGGCTGCGATGCTGCCCGGATGCTCAACACTGGGTATCGGCAAGACCGAGTTCGTCTGCCCCGGCATGCCCAGCGGATTTGTCTGCAAAACCCCGCGTGAAGTCTATGAAGCCACCAATAGCAACGACAGCCTCAAAGTCAGCCAATTGACTGCCGAAACCGGAAACACGGCGGCAGCGGGCGAGAGCCCATTCTCACGCCCCGTTTGGAAGACCGAGTCAGGCCCGATGCCCGTTCTTGAGCATGCTCAAGTTCTGAGAGTCTGGATTGCGCCCTGGGTCGATGCACGCCAGACGCTGAATTGGCCCTCCTATGTCTTCACGGAAATCACACCCCGTAAATGGTCATTCGGCGGTGTCGAGTTCCATGCCCAGAAACCCTTAACCCCCATGGTCGCCGACTTTAAATCCGGCCAATCCACGCTCAAGGAGGATGCCCCCAACCCGACAAAGACCACTTCCAGTCCTTCCCAGATGGAAGGCTCACGCGACTTTCAACTTCCCAGCAATCCTTAAAGGAAAATTTGCCATGACCAGTCTGTCTATTCCCATGCCCACCCTGCCTGTTTTTCGCAAGCCTGAAAACCTGCGCAAGCTGTCCACCCTCGGACTGGCCCTGATCGCGCTCGCGATTGTTGTCTTTGCCGGGGCCGACGCCCATGCGGTGACGGTCACTTCCGGCACCGGTGGCGCGGTTTCCGCGACCGGAACGACCGGCTCCGGTAACTTGCTCGCCGCCCCCGTTCTCTGGCTGCAACAGTTCATGAAAGGCACCGGTGGTTTGCTGGCGGCCTTGCTGGCCCTGATGTGGACTCTTTATGAAGCCTTCGTCAGCAAGGATGTCAAAGGTGCGGGTGTTGCCATTGGCGTCGGCCTGATCGCCATCTATGGCCCGACCGTGCTTGGCACTTTCTTCGGCGCGACCCTGTAAGGAATAGCACGGCATGTTAGGCGCGGAGCGCATCAACCGGATACTCAAGCGGCATCGCGCCGAAGAGTCCTTCCCCGTTGTGGCAACGATCAATGACAACTTGTTCCTGTGTCATGACACGGAAAAGCAGTCCTTCATTCAGACTGTGTAAAAACCCTCGCAGTTTGAATGTTAAGCGGCGACAATGCCCGT
>CAZPZK010000088.1:0-10050 GCA_964591095.1 uncultured Moraxellaceae bacterium
CGAGGATGCCGCGCGGCAAATCCGCGTCTATACCCGCGCCCGGCCGGGCAGTGATTACGACGAGTTCCGCGCCGAGATGACGGTAACTCAACCCGTGGCCACGGTGGTGGCGGTGCTGGCCGATGTCAATGCCTGGCCGGAGTGGATCGCCCGCATCCGCATGGTCAAGCGCTTGCGGCGCGAGGGCGACCGCAGCTGGGTCTATGTGGTCTACAAGCTGCCCTATCCGTTCAAGGAGCGCGATACGGTGCTGCAATCGACGCTGGTCCGTGATAACTCGGGGGGGGTGGTGATCCGCAGCGTGGCGGTGCGCAACCCGCCGCTGCCGGAACAGGATAACCGCCGTGTCCATCTCTACGACCTGGAAAGCAGCTGGCGTTTGACGCCGCTACCGGGCGGCGGCACCCGGATCGAGTTGTCGGGACGGGGGGAACCGGGCGGTTTCATGCCGTCGCTGATCTTCAATTACAACCTGGCGGATGAGCCGCAGCAGACCCTGCGGTTGTTGAAGGTGATGGCGGGGCGGGAGAAGTATGCCGTCAAAACAGGCCGTGCCAAATAGTCGGCAACCCCGAAGCACTGGCGTGATGAGCCGAATACTTCTATGATTCGGCTCATACTGTGAGCCGAATACTGCATCCAATCGGCTCAGCCGAGCCTGATATGTCCCCTGAAATTCCCCGCTGGATCTGGCAGCAACCCGATTGGCCCCGTTTCCACTGGCGGGACGCCGAGGTTCAGCCCTGCCTGCGCCGTGCGCGTCTGTGTCTGGGTATCCTGCTGGGCAAGGCGGGCGGCTTGCCCGAAACCGCCGGTCCCGCAGCAGCTCTGGACACCCTGCTGCAAAACATCCTTAGTTCTTCCGCTATCGAAGGGGAGCACCTCAATGCCCATTCCGTGCGTTCGTCATTGGCCAACCGCCTGGGCGTGCGCGAGGAAGCGCCGTATCCGGTGTCCGACCGCTCGGAGGGTGTGGCGCAATTGATGCTGGATGCCATTGGTCAGGCCGACGCGCCGTTGACGATGGAGCGTTTGTTTCAGTGGCATCGCTGGTTATTCCCGGTATTTGATCCGGTCTGGCAGCGGGTACATGCGGGCTGTTTGCGAGGCGAGGAGCCGATGCAGGTGGTGTCGGGACGGCTGGATCGCCCGACCGTGCATTTTGAGGCTCCGCCCCGCGCCCGGCTGGAGGCGGAACTGGCGGATTTTCTGGTCTGGTTCCGCGCTTCGGGTGAGGATGCCGCGCTGGACCCCTTGCTGCGGGCCGGGCTGTGCCACTTCTATTTCGTGACGCTGCACCCCTTTGATGACGGCAATGGCCGCATCACCCGTGCTCTGACCGATCTGGCGCTGGTGCAGGCAGACCGTCAGGCCATCCGCTTGTACTCGGTGTCGGCGGCCATTCTGGAGCGACGGCGCGACTATTACCGGGTGCTGGAGCAATGCCAGCGCGCCGGGTTGGATATCACGGACTGGCTGGTCTGGTTTCTGGAAACCGTGATGCAGGCGGTGCAGACGGCGGAGGCGGTGCTGGAGCGTACGCTGGCAAGACCCCGCTTCTGGCGGCGGCATCAGGGGGTGGGGTTGTCGGCGGCGCAGGTGAAAGTGCTGAACCGTTTGCTGGAGGGCGGGGAGGACGGCTTTCCGCTGGGGATCAGTGCCGCGCAGTATGCCGCGGTCGCCAAGGTCAGCAAGGCGACGGCGACGCGGCATTTGGCGGAGTTAGTGGAGAAGGGGTGTCTGGAGCGGCTGCCGGGTGGGGGAAGGAGTACGCGGTATGGGGTGGTTTGACGCTCACCCCGCCGCCTTCTCCCCCTCCAGCCATTCCCGCCACACCGCCACCAGCACCGCCAGGATCACCGGCCCCAGAAACAACCCCACCATGCCGAAGGCGTTCAGCCCGCCCAGCACCCCGAACATGACGAGCAGGAAGGGGATATGCGTCTTGCTGGAAATGACGATGGGGCGAATGATGTTGTCCACCCAACTGATGACGAAGGTGCCCCACGCCGCCAACCCCAACGCCGCCACAATATCCCCCTGCGCGAACAGCCACACCGCCACGCTGCCCCAGGCAAAGGGGGTGCCGAAGGGCACCATCGCGATCAGTGTGGTGACGGCTGCCAGGAACACCGGGCTGTCCATGCCCGCCACCGCATAGCCGATGCCCGCCAGCAAGCCCTGCGCCAGCGCGGTCAGCACGATGCCGATGACCACCGCCCGCGTCATGTCCGCCGCCGCCTGCACATAACCGTTGGCGCGGCGGCCGATCAGGTGTTGCAGCGCGGTGCGGATCTGCGCCATCAGCAATTCACCGTCGCGGTAGAAAAAGAACAGCGTCACCATGGTCATGCCCAGCTTGGCGGCGTTGCGGCTGATGCCGCCGGCAATGGCCCCCGCCGATCCCCAGGCATGCTGGGTGATCCGCTCGAGCTGCGCGCGCAGCGCGCCGGGTTCATGCAGCAGACGGTCGAGAAAGCGCTCCAGTTCCGGCCCGATGCCGGGCAGGGTATGGATGAACGGCGGGATTTTCAGGGTTCCGGAAGACAACTGGGCGCTGACCCGGCCCATGACTTTGCCGGCCTCGTCCTGCAGCACATAGATGCCCCAGGCCATCGGTAATACCAGACCCAGCGCCAGCAGCACGGTCATCAGCGCGGCGCTGCTGTTGGCGCTGCCGCCGGTGGCGTGCTGCAGGCGCCGGTAGGCGGGCCAGGTGACGTAGGCGAGGATGCCCGCCCAGACCATCGGCACGATGAACGGCGCCAGCACCCGGTAACCGAGGAACAGCAGCAGCACAATGACGGCGGTGAGCAGGGCGCGGTGGATGGCGGTGGTGGGCATGTCGGGTCCTGGGTCGGGTGAAAATGAAAACGGCCCGCAGGGGGCCGTTTTCAACGCGGTTGCCGCTCTCCTTCTTACTGCAATTGCGAGATATCCGCAATTGCCAGGAAGAGGGCGCGCAGGTTGGCCAGCAGCGTCAGGCGGTTACGGCGCACGGCGGCGTCTTCGGCATTGACCATCACCTCGGTGAAGAAGCGGTCAACGACCTCGCGCAGCGAGGCCAGCTTGGCCAGCGCGGCGGTGTAGTCACCGGCGGCGAACAGCGGCGCCAGTTCGGCCTGCAGCTTGGCCACCTGTTGCGCCAGCGCCTGTTCGGCAACGTCGGCCAGCAGGGCGTTGTCGACGGTGCCGGTGGTGACCGACTCGTCCTTGGCCAGGATGTTGGCGACGCGCTTGTTGGCGGCGGCGAGGGCGGCGGCCTCCGGCAGGGCGCGGAAGGCCTGCACCGCCAGCACCCGGCGCGAGAAGTCCAGCGGCTTGCCGGGCTTCAGCGCCTGCACCGACTGGATCACGTCGACGCCGACGCCCTGTTCTTCATACATGGCGCGGTAGCGGCCGAGCAGGAATTCGAAGACATCGCCGACGGTGTTGTCGTTGGAGAGCCTGGTGCCGTAGGCGTTGACCGCCTGTTGCGCCAGCACGGTCAGGTCCAGCGGCAGTTCCTGTTCAATGATGATGCGCAGCAGGCCGATGGCCGCGCGGCGCAGCGCGAACGGGTCCTTGGAGCCGGTGGGCGGCTGGTTGATGCCGAAGATGCCGACCAGCGTGTCCAGCTTGTCGGCCAGCGCCACGCTGAGGCCGGCCTTGGTGGTCGGCAGGCTGTCGCCCGCGAATTTCGGCAGGTATTGTTCGTTCAGGGCCAGCGCCACTTCCCCGGCTTCGCCGTCGTGCAGGGCGTAGTGGTACCCGGCAATGCCCTGCAGTTCCGGGAACTCCCCGACCATTTCCGAGGCCAGGTCGCACTTCGACAGGATACCGGCGCGTTGCGCCAAAGCCACGTCGCCGCCGATCTGCGCGGCGATGAACGCCGCCAACTCGCTGATGCGCTCCGCCTTCTCGTAGACCGTGCCGAGCTGGGCCTGGAAGACCACCGTCTTCAGGCGCTCGTTGCGGCTTTCCAGCTTGACCTTCTTGTCCTGCTTGAAGAAGAACTCGGCGTCGGTGAGGCGCGGACGCACCACCTTCTCGTTACCGGCAATGATGAATTCCGGGTTCGGGCTCTTCACATTGGCGACGGTGATGAAGCGCGGCAGCAGCTTGCCGTTGCCGTCGACCAGGCAGAAATACTTCTGGTTGTCCTGCATGGTGGAGATCAGGGCTTCCTGCGGCACGTGCAGGAAACGCCCCTCGAACGAGCAGACCAGCGGCACCGGGTATTCCACCAGCGCGGTCACTTCGTCCAGCAAGGCCTCGGGAATCACGGCCTGGCCGCCTTCCTGCGCGGCCAGCGACTGCACCTTTTCCAGGATGGCGGTGCGGCGCTTGGCGAAGCAGGGCATCACGTACAGCGTTTCCAGCGCGGTTTCGTAGCCGTGTTCCAGCCCGGCCGGGTAGTTGCCCAGGTTCTTGACGGTGAAGGTTTCGTTGTTGGCCATGAAGCGGTGGCCGCGGCTTTCGTTGCCGGCGGTCTGGCCGAGAAGGCTGCAGGGCACGACGCTGTTGCCGAGCAGCATCACCAGCCACTGCGTCGGGCGCACGAACTCGACCTTGGAGGCGGCCCAGCGCATGCGCTTGGCGATCGGCAGCGCGTCGAGCGCGGCCTGGACGATGCCGGGCAGCAGCGTCACCGCGTCGGCACCGGCGATGGACTTGCTGTAGCGCAGCTTCTCGCCGCTGCGGTCGATCTCGCTGATGTCGACGCCGTTCTTCTTGGCGAAGCCCAGCGCGGCTTGCGTCGGATTGCCGTTGGCGTCAAACGCGGCCTTCACGGGCGGGCCGTCGACGTTCAGCGTGCGGTCGGGCTGGCGGGTTTCCAGGCCCTGGATGCTCACCGCCAGACGGCGCGGCGCGGCGAAGTGACGGGCGTGGGTGTAGGTCAGGCCGGCCTGCTTCAGGCCGTTCTCGATACCGGCCAGGAAATTGTCGGCCAGCGTCTTCAGGGATTTCGGGGGCAGTTCTTCGCAGCCCAGTTCCACCAGGAACGGTTGAGTGGTCATTGCGCAGCCTCCGCGGCCAGTTTCGCCAGTACTTCATCCCGCAGTTCGGCGGGGGCCATGGGGAAGCCCAGACGGGCGCGGGCGTGCAGGTAGCTCTGCGCCACGGCGCGCGCCAGTTGCCGCACGCGCAGGATGTACTGCTGGCGGGCGGTGACGGAGATGGCGCGGCGGGCGTCCAGCAGGTTGAAGCTGTGCGAGGCCTTGATCACCATTTCGTAGGCGGGCAGCGGCAGCGGTTGCGGCAGCGCCATCAGGCGGTTGGCTTCCGACTCGTAGAAGTCGAACAGCTCGAACAGCTTGTCGACGTTGGCGTGCTCGAAGTTGAAGGTGGACTGTTCCACTTCGTTCTGGTGGAAGACGTCGCCGTAGGTGACCTTGCCGAAGGGGCCGTCGGTCCAGGTCAGGTCATAGACCGAATCGACGCCCTGCAGGTACATGGCCAGCCGTTCCAGGCCGTAGGTGATTTCGCCGGTGACCGGGTAGCATTCGACGCCGCCCACTTGCTGGAAGTAGGTGAACTGGGTGACTTCCATGCCGTTCAGCCAGACTTCCCAGCCCAGGCCCCACGCGCCCAGTGTCGGCGACTCCCAGTTGTCCTCCACGAAGCGGATGTCGTGGACGGCGGGGTCGATGCCGATGGTGCGCAGCGAGTTCAGGTACAGCTCCTGGATGTTGGCCGGGTTCGGCTTCAGCACGACCTGGAACTGGTAGTAGTGCTGCAGGCGGTTGGGGTTTTCGCCGTAGCGGCCGTCGGCGGGACGGCGGGAGGGCTGCACATAGGCGGCGTTCCAGGTCTCCGGGCCGAGGGCGCGCAGGAAGGTGGCGGTATGGAAGGTGCCGGCGCCCATTTCCATGTCGTAGGGTTGCAGGATGACGCAACCCTGTTCGGCCCAGTAGTTCTGCAGGGCCAGGATCAGCCCCTGGAAGGTGCCGATGGCTTGGGGAATGCTGTTGGTGGTCATTGTTATGCCCGGAAAGGGGGGTCGAAAAAAGAGGGCTAGTATAGAGCCCCTCACCCCACCTTCGCCACAATGTCATGCAGCACTTCCGCCGCCCGCGCCACGCGGTCGGCAGCGTTCGACATGTGCCGGTAAACCTCGCGCCGTTTCAGGATTTCCAGCATGAAACCGACGGCGGGGGTGATGCCCGCGCTTTCCGCTGCGCTCATCGCGGTGGTCAGCACGCCCAGCGCCTCGGCGTCCTTTTTTTGCTGCGCGGTCAGGGTCAACAGGTAGTGCTCGGGGTTGAACAGTTCCGCCAGCGCCTTGCGGTAGACCTTCTCGGTGCTGCGCTCGGTCTTGTGGGCGGCGCTGGCGTCAACCTCGGCGGCCAGCGGCGTCTTTTCCAGCTTGGCGAAACCGCGCTCCAGCGCCAGCGCGCCCTGATGCATCAGCGTCGCCATTTCCAGCGTGTGCTCGTCCGGGGTCAGGTGCAGCACCTGCATCTCGCGGACGGTGGTCTTGGCGTAGTTGAGGATGTCGTCGATGGCGGCGATGGCCTGATAGATGTCCTCGCGGTCGATGGGTGTGGCGAAGGCGTGATGCAGGGCTGACAGGTTGCGGTTCTTCAGCCGGTCGCCGCGATGTTCCAGTTCGCTGACGTGACTGGCGTGTTCATCCAGACCGGATTGCATGTAGGTAATGAGTGCGGCCGTGCATTCGACGGCCAGATGCGCCTGTTCGTTGATCAGCCGGTAAAAATCGGGAATCTCGGGGAAAATGCGGGCTTTGAGCTTGGTGAGGACGCTTTGGCGAGTCGCGGTCATGACGGTCTCCCGAAGTCAGTGGAAAAGGGCGTGCGCCAGCCCGAAGAGCAGGCAGGCCAAGAGGGCGGAGCCTGGCAACGTCAGCAGCCAGGTGAGGGCGATTTCCCCGGCGACCGACCAGCGCACCGCGCGCGGCCGCTCGGAGGCGCCGATGCCCATGATCGCCGTGGTGACGACGTGGGTGGTGGACACCGGACCGCCCACCAGCGATGCGCCGAGGATGACGCCCGATGACGCCAGTTGCGCATCCAGCCCGTGCAGCGGCCGCAGCTTGTAGATGCCGAAGCCGAGGGTGCGCACGATACGCCAGCCGCCCAGCAGCGTCCCGGCGGTGATAATGACGGCGCTGATGCCCATGACCCACAACGGGACTTCGAACCGGGGCAGTTGCCCCCCCAGCACCAGTACCAGCGTGATGATGCCCATGCCTTTCTGGGCGTCGTTGGCGCCGTGCGAAAAGGCCAGTGCGGCGGCGGTGACCCACTGGCCGCGCCGCAAGCGGCGGTTGACCCTGGGGCGCGCGGCGCGCAGCAGGAAATTCATCAGCCGGTGCAGCAGGAACCCGGCGGCAAAGCCAACCACGGGGGAAACCAGCAGCGCCGCCAGCACCTTGGTGACGCCGGTGAGGTGTCCGTGCGCCAGTTCGGCAAAGCCCCAGACCACATGCTCTGCCCCCGGTCCTGCCATAACCACGCCGGTCAGGCCGCCCACCAGCGCATGCGAGGAAGACGAGGGAATGCCCAGCCGCCAGGTCAGCAGGTTCCAGCCGATGGCTCCGCCCACCGCGCACAGCACCACCCGCAAAGCCTCCGGCGGCGGCAGCAGGTCGATGGATACCAGCCCGCCGATGGTGTTGGCGACGGCGGTGCCGCCGAGGAGGGGGCCGAGCAGCGTGAAGCAGGCGACCAGCAGCGCCGCCTGCGCCGGGGTCATGGCGCGCGAGGCCACCAGCGTCGCCAGCATGTTGGAGGCGTCGTGGAAGCCGTTGGTGAAGTCGAAGGCGAGGACCGCCACGATGGTCAGCGCGACCAGCAGGAACACAGTGTCCAGAAGGAGAGTCTCCGGTGGCTTTTTTTGTGGATTTTCCGCCAGCATAGGCGCAATGGCGACGGTCGTCATGTCCTTTGATGCGGCTAAGGGGGGAAAATAATCTGGCGCAAAAAGTCAAATCAAACTTGATAGTGTACGTTCGTGCCAATAGATTCGCAGCCTGTTCCGGCGCGCGCGCCGTTCCTTTCCGCTTACCGGGAGTCTTCGCATGGCCTGGCATTACAAACAACAAGGCACCGGACGCCCCCTGATCCTGCTGCACGGCATCGGCATGTCCAGCAATGCCTGGAAGCCGGTGATGCCGATCCTGTCGGCGCAGCGCCGGGTGATCGCCTTCGACCTGCCGGGTTTCGGCCGCACGCCGCCGCTGCCCGCCGGGACACCGCCGACGGCCGAGAACATCATCCGTTCCCTGCAGGACAGCCTGCAGGAAATGGGCATTGATGAACCGGTAGATTTCGCCGGGAATTCGCTGGGCGGCTATTTCGCCATGGAAGCGGCGCGGCGCGGACTGGCGCGCAGCGTGGTGGCGCTGTCGCCGGGCGGCCTGTGGGAGCGGGATGCGTCGGCGCACGTAAAGCCTTTGTTCAGGATCATGCGCAAGGGCCTGCAGACCTTTCCGCTGCTGGGCGAGGCGCTGGTGCTGCTGCCGCCGTTGCGCATGATGCTGATGGCGGTGCCGATGACCTCGCAGGGCTGGAAGATTCCGGCGCGCGACGCGATCGTATCGTTGCGGAACTTTGCCCGTTCACCCGGGTTTGACGATACGCTGGAAGCGGTGGAGCCGTTCCGCGACGGCCGCAAGATCACCGTGCCGCTGACCGTGGCTTTTGGCGACCGCGACTGGCTGCTGACCGCCGCCTCGCAGAACCGGGGCGAATTGCCCGCCCACACCCGCTGGCTGAAGCCGCGCGGCTGGGGGCATGTGCCGATGTGGGATGATCCCAGGGGCGTGGCGCAGCTGATTATTGAAGGCACCCGTTAGGGCGGGCGCCGGGGATCAGTTGGCGAACAGCTTGTAGGGCAGGGGTTTGTCGGAATTGAGGTATTCGGGCAGCTGCACCATGCGCAGCATGCCCACCACGGCGGCGTAAGGCGCTTGCCGCTGCACGAAGTTGACGGTCCACACCGGCGCGTTTCCGCCCGGATCAATATAGCCTTCGTTCTCGAACAGGGTCTTGTTCTTGCCCAGCGGCGTGTATTTCACCACCATGTCCTCGGCCTGCATCCGCACCAGCGGCGGCTTGGGCGGCAGGTAGTCGGGCAGGGCGTTGATGCGCACCTGCGCATAGCCCTTCTGGGCGGTGTAGGGCTCCACCACCGCGCGCAGGATGACATCGCGGTCGGGGTTGCCCACCGGCGCGTTGTGCACCAGATAGTAGATGTATTCGCGGTCGGACACCTTCTTCAGCAACTTGGCGTCCAGCAGTTGCCAGTACCAGCGCTGGTAGCTGTCGATGTCGAAACCGACGCGCGCCACCGCTTCCATCGGCGCATCAATCACCGCCTCGATGCGGAACGAGCGGATTTTCTTGCCGTCTTCCAGCTTGGCGTAGGCCTTGATGTTGCGCAGCTTGTCGTTTTTCACCAGCTTCCATTCGTTGGTGAGGCGGTCGCCGCCGCGCAGCTCCTCCAGGTCGCTTTCCGCGTGTGCGGCAACCGGCAGGGTGGCGGCCAGCGTCAGGGCCAGCAGGGCGTTCTTGATCATGATGTGTGCCGTGTCACATTTTCGGGTGGGCAAAAATGCATCAAGACGGCGATGGAGGCTTGACCCGGAGCGCCAAACGCCGGGAATTTTTTACGGCGGCGTCAGGAAGCAGCGCTGCCGTTCTTCCCCCCGGTCATCAAAACCGATAAACAATTCTGGCCGTGTTGAAGCCGGATGCGTCAGCGCCCCGGGGGCCGCCAGCGGCTGTTGCAGCACCGACTGCTGGTCGGCCAGCCATTCATCGCGTCCGGCATGCCGCCAGTGCAGTTGCCGGAACGCGGGATTGGCGCGAAAGGCCGCCCAGTCCAGCCACTGTCCGCGCAAATGCCTGGAGGCCAGGCAGTCCAGCGTATTGTCTGTCCGTGGCGGATAGAACAATTGTCCCTTCATCACCAGGCAGCGTTGCTCAATGACGTGACCCTCATAGCTGCCAAAGCGGAATTGCTGCCGCGCCAGATGTTCCAGCTTGGCTCCCAGCGTGTCGTGGCTGTTGGGGCCGATCCAGTGCCGCGCCTCGGTCAGCGGCG
>CAZPZK010000089.1:0-9926 GCA_964591095.1 uncultured Moraxellaceae bacterium
GGCCTTCTCGAAGCTGATGGCTTCGCGGGTATCACCCAGCCAATCCGTATGATCGATGCCGATACTGGTAATGACGGCGATATCCGCATCCACCAGGTTGACGGCATCCAGTCGACCACCCAGACCGACCTCCAGGATCAACACATCTGGCTTCGCCTGCCGAAAAACCAGAAAAGCCGCGAGCGTGGTGAACTCAAAGTAAGTCAGCGAAACATCCGCCTGCCGACGGGACGCCTCGACTTCGCGGAACGCCTCAACCAGGATTTCATCCGTGACCGGTTGTCCATCCAGACATATCCGTTCATTGAAATGCACCAGATGCGGCGACGTGTAGGTGCCCACCCGGTAACCTGCCGCCAGATAGACCGCCGACAATGCAGCCACTGTCGATCCCTTGCCGTTGGTGCCGCCCACGGTAATTACGGGGCAGTCAAAACGGTCAGCGTCCAAATCGCGCGCCACCCGCCCCAAGCGGTCCAGTCCGAGGTCAATGGCTCGCGCATGCGCGGTTTCAAGATGGGCCAGCCATCGGGACAGCGAGGAATACATGACTACAATCTCGGGATGCCGCTGTGTCGGCGCTTACAACGGCCGGTGGGTCAACTTGGCCAGGACGCGAAACAGGGTGTCACGCATTTCATGGCGGTGCACAATCATGTCGACAGTGCCATGTTCCAGCAGGAACTCGGAACGCTGGAATCCTTCCGGCAACTTCTGGCGGACGGTCTGTTCAATGACACGGGGTCCGGCAAAACCGATCAAGGCATTGGGTTCCGCGACGTTGAGATCCCCCAGCATGGCCAGGCTGGCGGATACGCCGCCATAGACCGGATCGGTCAGGACCGATATGAAGGGAATGCCGCTGACCTTCATTTGTTCAATCACCGCCGCTGTCCGCGCCATCTGCATTAGCGAGAACAAGGCCTCTTGCATGCGCGCCCCCCCGGAGGCGGCAAAGCAAACCAAAGGAATCCGCTCCCGCAGGCATATCTGGGCGGCCCGCACGAATCGCGACCCGACCACGGCCCCCATTGACCCGCCCATGAAACTGAACTCAAAGGCCACCGCCATGACCGGCATGCCATTAAGCAGCCCCTTCATGGCGACCAGCGCATCGCTTTCACCGGTATCATTCCGCGCGGCATCGAGACGATCAGTATAACGCTTGCTGTCGCGAAACTTCAGTCTGTCTTCCGGCAGCAGGTCGCCACCCACTTCCTCCAGATCATCGGCATCCAGAAAGATTCCCAAGCGCTCGCGGGCATTGATCCGAAGATGGTGGTCACATTTCGGACAGACATTGAGACTGCGATCCAGTTCAGCCTTGTAAAGCACGCCATCGCATTTCGGACACTTGCGCCAAAGACCTTCCGGTACCGAAACGCGCTTTTCCTCGGCGCTCTTGCCCGCGTTAGGCAGGATTTTTCCGATCCAACTCATCTGCTGTTACCCCTTAAGGCAGCGGTTATACGGCATCCATGGCCTGTCGCAACTCCCGCATGTAAGCGGTGAGCACGCCCGGAATGGCTTCCGGTACATTTCCCAGCTCGGCAATGCGACTGACCAACGCCGAGCCGACGACAACCCCATCGGCATGGCGAGCCACCGCGGAAGCGGTTTCGGCATCCTTAATACCAAAACCGACGCCTATGGGCAAATTACTGATGGCACGGATTTCGGCGAGACGGCCGGCCACTTCCTCCACATCCAGTGTGTTGGAACCGGTCACTCCCTTGAGCGAGACGTAATAGACATAACCGCTGGCTGCCGACGTGATCTGGCGGATACGCTCGGGCGTTGAGGTCGGCGCCAGCAGGAAGATCGGGTCCAGACCCTGCTGCCTGAGGCTGGCGCCGAGACACTCCGATTCCTCGGGAGGCAGGTCGACGGTCAGCACGCCGTCCACGCCTGCTTCGGCCGCCGCCCGGGCAAAGGCTTCGTAGCTCATGATCTCCAGCGGGTTGAGGTAGCCCATCAAGACAATGGGGGTCCGATTATCGCTCTGACGGAATTCCGCAACCATCGCCAATACGCGCTTCAACGTGGTGTGATGCGTCAGGGCGCGCTCATGCGCCTTGGTAATGGTGGGACCATCGGCCATCGGGTCGGAAAAGGGAATACCGACCTCGAGAATATCCGCTCCGCCCGCCACCAGGGCATGGAGCAAGCCAACCGTATGGTCGGGATGGGGGTCACCGGCGGTGATGTAGGGAATCAGTGCTTTCCGGTTGTGTTGTTTCAGGGTCTGGAAGCAAGCCTGGATACGAGACATGGTATTTCCTGAATCGGGTGGAACGGACCCGGTTTTCCTGATGAAAACCGGGCGGGCGCGTAGGCGGCCAATCAGGCCACGACAATACCGTCGAGTTTGGCGACCGTCAGTAAATCCTTGTCGCCGCGTCCGGAAAGGTTACAGATCAAAATCTGCTCCTTGTCCATGGTCGGGGCCAACTTGCTGACGTAGGCCAGTGCATGGCTGGATTCGAGCGCGGGAATGATGCCTTCCACCCGGGTCAGACCGCGGAATCCCGCCAGGGCCTCATCGTCGGTGATGGCGACATAATCCACACGACCGATGTCCTTGAGCCAGCTATGCTCGGGGCCTACCCCCGGATAATCCAGCCCCGCCGAAATCGAGTGCGTCTCGATAATCTGGCCGTCGCTATCCGTCATCAGATAGGTCCGGTTACCATGAAGGACACCGATACGGCCGGCGGACAATGGCGCGGAGTGACGACCGGTTTCCACACCGTCTCCGGCCGCTTCCACTCCGTACATGCGGACAGACTCATCCGTCAGGAAGGGATGGAAAAGGCCAATCGCATTGGAGCCGCCACCAACACAGGCAACCAGTGCATCCGGAAGTCGCCCGGTCTGCTCCAGGCATTGCCGGCGCGCTTCGCGGCCGATAATTGACTGGAAGTCCCTGACCAGCTTCGGATACGGGTGCGGGCCGGCCACGGTGCCAATGACATAATAGGTGTTATCAACATTGGTGACCCAATCGCGCATGGCTTCGTTCATGGCGTCCTTGAGCGTCTTGGAACCCGAGGTTACCGGGACCACGGTCGCCCCCAGCAGCTTCATCCGGTAGACGTTCATGGCTTGGCGCTTGACGTCTTCAGCGCCCATGTACACCACGCACTCCATGCCCAGACGGGCGGCGATCGTGGCGGTGGCGACTCCATGCTGCCCGGCCCCGGTCTCGGCAATCACGCGGGTCTTGCCGGCATGCTTGGCCAGCAAGGCCTGACCAATGGTGTTGTTGACCTTGTGCGCGCCGGTATGATTCAGATCCTCGCGCTTGAGGAAGATCCGGGCGCCGCCGAGTTCCCGGCTCCAGCGTTCCGCAAAATACAGGGGGGAAGGACGACCGACATAATGCGCCATATCGCGGTCAAACTCGGCGAGGAACTGAGGATCATCCTTGAGGCGTTGGTAGAGCGCCTCCAGATCCTGCAGGGCGGCCATCAACGTTTCGGAGACAAAACGGCCGCCGTGCACGCCAAAATGGCCGCGATTATCGGGAAAATCCTGGTATTGAATGGCAGTCATGCTGCGTTTACTCCCGCCATGAAGGCTTGCATCAGCGTAAAGTCTTTGATTCCCTTGGCCTGCTCCACGCCGCCACTGATATCAACGGCATAGGGGCGAGTCATATGGATGGCTTCGGTCACATTTTCCGGGGTCAGGCCGCCGGCAAGGATCAGGGGCTTGCCGGCATGCCGGGGCCATTGCCGCCAATCGAAGGTTTCGCCAGTCCCCCCCTTGAGGTGCGGATGCCATGCATCGAGCAGGATGCCCGCCGCGCCGGTGTAGCGATCCAGACGGGCCTGAATATCCTGACCGGGCTCCATGCGCAAGGCCTTGATCCAGGCGCGCCCAAACCCGGCGCAAAACGCCGGATCTTCGTCACCATGAAATTGCAACAGGCCAAGCGGCACGCGCGACAAGACTTCCCTGATTTCATCCGCCCTGGCATCGACAAACAACCCGGTAACCGTCACGAACGGCGGCAACTGTGCAATGATCCCGGCCGCCTGCTCTATCGACACATGACGGGGACTTGGCGGATAAAACACGAAACCCAAGGCATCGGCGCCCAGGCGCACGGCATCCAGTGCATCCTCCAATCGGGTTATGCCACAGATTTTGACACGGGTACGATAGGACAAGGCCTGTTCTGCCAGGAAAGGAACGAATCCGCGATTCTAACAGCGATTCAGGAGGCCAACCACACCGGCCCGGCCGCTTCCCGGGGCAATTCGAACTCTGGTGGATACAATGCATCTACAAAATACAGTCCGCCGGGTGGCGCGGTCACCGCGGCCTGGGTCCTGTCCCTGACCCGCAGCAAGTCCTGGACCCATTCTGGCTCGGCTTTGCCTTCTCCAATCCTCATCAGGACTCCGGCGATGTTACGCACCATGTGATGAAGAAAGCCATCAGCCTGAATATCCAGCACGATCAGGGGGCCTTGTTGCCAGATCCTGAGAAAATGCACATTCCTCACCGGCTGTCGCGACTGGCACTCCACGGCTCTGAACGTGGTGAAGTCATGGCGACCGACCAGATAACGCGCCGCAGCCTGCATGCGCGTCACGTCCAGCGGATGATAATGCCAGGTCACCTTGCCGGCCAGTTGGCTGGAGCGCTGCGGGCTGTTGTAGATGATAAAGCGATAGCGTCGGGCAACCGCCTTGAAGCGGGCATGAAACTCATCACTGACCGGATGTATCCAGCGCAAGGCAATGTCGGGCGGCAGTTTGGTATTGGTTCCCAGCAACCAATTGTAGGGCTTGCGAACCGAAGGGCTGTCAAAATGCGCAATCATGCCTGACGCATGGACACCGGCATCCGTTCGCCCCGCCGCATGCACAATCACCGGATGGCTGGCAATTTGGGACAGCGCGATTTCGAGTGTCAACTGCACGCTGGGAACACCCTCCTGCTGGGTTTGCCAGCCACGATAGCCGTTTCCGTCATAATCAATACCGATGGCATAGCGCATGGGCTTACCCCACAATGGAAGAGGCCGCTATTTATAGCGGCCTCGGGGTTGGCGTCAAGTCCGGATGGATCAGCCGATGCGCATCAACATCCCCTGCGCTTCGGTTTTCTGATCTTCCTTGCCATCAGCAATCACTTCTTCGAGCAGGTCGCGAGCGGCCATCTTGTCGCCCATTTCCACATAGGCGCGCGCCAGCTCCAGACGCGTGGTGTTTTCATCGGTGGTCGCCAGGAAGGAGAATTCCTTGTCCAGCGAATCCAGGACATCCCCGGAAGCGCCAGTAGCGACCGGCTCAAATCCGCCACCCTCATCCAGCGTCAGATCCGCGCCACCCGCCAGTTCGGCGTCAAAGGCCGCCGCCGCCGAGCCCAGATCCAGTCCGCCCTCGCGCTCAACCAGTGCGGGAGCGGGTTCCTCAACCGGAATCTCGGGGGTCTTGGCAAAATCGTCCAGGTTGAAATCCCCTTCCAGCGCTTCAAGCCCGGTCTGGGTTTCACTGCGCAGGGGGACATCGGTGGCGGGAATATTGATCTGGCTGACGTTGAATTCCTCCAACTCCAGACCTTCCGCCAGATTCAGGTTTTCTTCGGCAACCGGTTCGCCGGCCTCTTCCTTGTAGTCGGCCAAGGCCTTGTCAAAATCAAAGGCAGCGGGCGCCTCCACGGCCGGGGTTTCCACCGGCGGGGGCTCAACGGCAGCCGTTTGCTCGGCAAGGAACGCATCCAGGCTGTCCAGCGACAGTTCTTCGACCGGCGCCTTTTCCTCGACCGGTGCGGGGGCGGCGGGAGCCTCGAAGCTGAAATCCAAGGCTGCCGGTTGTTCGATCGCCACCTCCGGCGCCGGAGCGGGCTCGGTGGGCTGGCTGAAGCTGAAATCCAGCCCTTGATCCAGCATCCGGTCGATTTCTTCGACCTTGGCGGCCTCGGCGGCGGCCGAAATCGACGGGGTCTCACGGATTTCAATGTCCAAAGCCTTCAGGTTGGGCTGGGACAGGCTCAGGGCGAAATCCTTCTCCAGATCTTCGAGACTGGGGCCGGCATCGGCGGTCTCTTCCTTGACGACCGGGCGCACAAAATCAATGCCATCGGAAGCATCGCGTGCCGGGGCGGCCTTTTGCGGCTGGGGCAGCAATGCCTTGAGCTCATCCGCCTTCATGATGGCTTCAAGCTCGCCCAAGGCTTCCAGGCGCTGGTACTGTTCCTCAAAACTGGAGCGGTCTTGCTGCTTGGCAAAAATTTCAAGCAGCATCAGGTGCAGATCCGTGCGGTCGGGTGACTGGGCCAGCGCCTTGTTGAGGACACCCACCGCTTGGGGATAACGCTCCAGATTCAGATAGGCGCGGGCTTCTTCGGCCGGATCGGTCGGCTTCTTGACTTCCTGGGGCGCCGGGACCGGGGCGGCGGGCTTGGCGGCTGCCGGCGGCTCAACCGGCTTGGGAGGCGCGGACGGCTTGGGCTGAGGAGCCGCCGGAGTTTCCTTCTTTGACTTCCCCTTCAATGCGATAATCGCGCCGACAACCAGCAGCAGGACAACCACACCGGCCACGAGAGGCATCATGGATCCCCCCTCCGCCTTGGCGGGCGCATCGGCTGCCTTGGCCTCGGTGGAGAGGAAGCTTTGGGTAGCAACGCCACAGGCCAAGGTCGCAATGGCCTTGCGCTCAAGCCCCTTCTTGTCGGACGGTTTTTGTTTGGCTTGCTGCTCTTGGGCAGCAAGCGCCTTGAGTTGGGCCTCCAGGCGGGCCAGTCGGGCATTTTGCATGGCTATGGTCTTGTCGTTGGTCTTCAGCTTGTGTTCTAGGGCGGAAACCTCCGTGGCCAGAACGCCCGGGTTGGCCACCGGACGGGCAGGAACCGCCTTGCGGTTGACCGTCACGGCGGGTGAAGCCGTCTTTTCATCCCTGATGGCAGCAGTTCCCTTCGGGTCCGCCTTGCGGCCAGCCATGGCGGTCTTGCCGCCAACCGGAGCCACCAGGCGCATTTCCGCGCGCGGAACCACGGCAGCCTGAATCTGAGGGGATGCCGTGGCGGCATTGATCTGGCGGCGAGTCAGCTTGCGCTCCTCTCCAGAGGGGGTGGACGGAACCGGCGAGGACAGGGCCGTGCGTGCTTCGCTGCCGGACTGTACGGAGTCCAGCGTGGGCACGCGCAGTACTTCGCCGCTACGCAAGTGATTGATGTTGTTGGCGACAAACGCCTGAGGGTTGGCCTTGAACAGGGCCTGGACCATGCGCGGCACGCTGACATGCGCGCCCGGCCGCACGCGCTGGGCAATCGACCACAGGTTATCGCGGCGACGCACCTGGTAGGTTTTTTCGGAATCCGCCGCGGAGACTTCGGCAACTTCCGCAACCGGGGCGGCGGTGACCACCTCCGGAACCACAACCACCGGCGCGGCTACTACCGGCGCTTCAACGGCGGTCGGCTTGCTCTGGGCCATGGTGGGCGGATCAAGCAGGATCGGCAGTTCCTGAAGCCGCATATTGCCAGGCCAGGTGATGCGAATGATGAAATCGAGGAAGGGCTCAATAACCCGCCTGGAGCTGTTGACGCGGATATACGAGCGGCCCGAAGCATTCACCACGACCTCAAAACGGAGGTCGGTCAGGAAAAAATCACGCTCTATACCCAATCTGGCAAAATCTTCCTGAGTCGCGAGCGTTACCTTGATGTCCTCGCTTGTCAGGTCGCCCAGATCACTGAGCTCGACTTCAACCCGCAAAGGCTGGCCAAGGGCGGACTTTGTCTGGATATCCCGTACAGCCAGGGCATGTGACAAACCCGGCAGCATTACCCCCATGCCCAGTAATGCCAGAGTCAGCTTGCGCAAAACCATTATTTGTATCCTTTGCTGGTTATTCTTGACGTAAACGGGACCGGCCCGTCATGCTGGCTGAAGGGATTCAGTCCGCAAAAGCCGGTAAATTTTTACTGTTTTTTATCACACGGCTTCTGTAACCCGCAATCACTAAAGGAGTTTTGGCCGCTTTTTCTTGAGGATTGCCAATGGCGCGGCGTTTGGCCGTTAGAAATGTTGCGGCCGGCCCTCGCCTCGAAAGAATGCCTGGCAGGGAATAATCCTCCGGGAAGTCCGCCGTTGCGCCTGACTCGTGTCATCCGGGCGCAACGAAGGGAAGGGGTTTTCAGCCAATGCTGACCACGATCTTGCCGAACTGGGCCCCATTGGCCATGTGCGCGAAGGCGGCCTTGCCGTCTTCCAGAGTATAGACGCTATCCACCACCGGCACGATCCGGTGCTTTTCTACAAACGCAACCATATCCGAAAACTCCTGGTCGCTGCCCATCGTCGAACCCAGGAGGCTGGCCTGCTTCCAGAACAGCTTCTGCGGGTTGAGGTTGTTGATGTTGCCCTGACCGCCGCCGTAGAAGGCAATGCGACCGCCAAAGGCGACCAGATCCACCAGCGCGGCGAAGCCATTACCGCCCGCGCTGTCGATGATCACATCCATTTCTCCGTGTGCCTTGCCAAAAGCCTTCTGCCAGCCCTCCTCCTTGTAATTGGCCCCGGCCTTGGCGCCCATGGCGATGGCCCGGGAAATCTTGTCCTCGCTGCCGGACGTCACGAACACCTGCGCGCCGCAAGCCACGGCAAACTGAAGGGCAAACAGCGCAACGCCACCGCCAACTCCGTTAATCAGGACTTTTTCATGCGGTTGCAGACCGGCGCGGCCAAACAGGGCGCGCCAAGCGGTCATGCCCGCCAGCGGCAACGCGGCGGCTTGCTCGATCAGCAGGTGCTCGGGCTTGGCGCGGATACGATCGGCGCCTACCACTACATATTCCGCCAGCGTGCCGTCCTTCGGCAAGCCGAGGATGCTGTAGGAACGCAGCTGGTGCCGGGGGTTGTCGCCCCAGCCCACGTTGGGGTTAAGAATGACGTCCTGACCGATCAGGGCCTCATCCCCGCCCTCGCCCACCGCCACCACCTCACCGACGCCATCGGAACCGAGAATGGTCGGATACTTGATGCCCGCATACATGCCCTTCGTGATCCAGACGTCGCGGTGGTTGAGCGCGGCGGCCTTGACCTTGACCAGCACTTCGCCGGAACCGGCGGCGGGCTTGGGATAATCGGGATTGAAGACGACACCGTCTTCTTTGCTGGTGAGTACGAGCGCTTTCATGGGCATTCCTGCATCGGGCGATAAGAATTTCGGTTCGTGCGAGCCGGGGTGGAACGTGAGGAAAGAGTGGGGAGTTTGGCGCGGAAAATCAAGCGTGAAAGGAGGACAAAAACAAAGGGCGTCACCGGGACGCCCTTGTCAGACCGTTAACCGCTCAGGCGGCGATCAGCAGGCGCAGCATACGGCGCAGCGGTTCGGCGGCGCCCCACAGCAGCTGGTCGCCGATCACGAAGGCGGAAATGTATTCCGGGCCCATGTTCAGCTTGCGCACACGGCCGACACCGATATCGAGCTTGCCGGTAATGGACGCCGGAGTCAGTTCCTTGACCGAGATTTCGCGGTCGTTCGGCACCCACTTCACCCACGGGTTGCCGGACTTGATGATGGATTCGATCTCGCTGAGCGGCAGGTCCTTCTTCAGCTTCACGGTCAGCGCCAGGCTGTGGCAACGCATGGCGCCGATTCGGACGCACAAACCATCCACCGGAATGGTGCTGGCGGTGCCGAGGATCTTGTTGACTTCGGCCTGGCCCTTCCACTCTTCCTTGGACTGGCCGTTGTCGAGCTGCTTGTCGATCCAGGGGATCAGGCCTCCCGCCAGCGGCGCGCCGAAGTATTCAGTGGGCACGTCTTCGCGGATGCACTGCGCAACCTTGCGGTCGATGTCGAGGATGGCGGAGGACGGGGTGGCCAGTTCGGCTTCGACGGCCGAGTGGATGACGCCCATGCCCTTCAGCAGTTCGCGCATGTGGTTGGCGCCGCCGCCGGAGG
>CAZPZK010000090.1:0-9838 GCA_964591095.1 uncultured Moraxellaceae bacterium
TCGTCCGAAAACAGGAACGCCCCAATAATCATGGGGCGTTCTGTTCAACCGCTCAACGCAACAGGGTTATTACACAGTCTGATGCTTGCGCCCCTTTTTATTGGCCGGAAATTACTTCTTGTCCTGCGGCTTCTCGTCCTTCTTCTGGTCGCCCAGCACGCTCTTCAGCGGGCAAACCTTGAAGGCGGGGCACTTGGCGCAACCGGCGGCGATGGCGATCGGGCAAACGGTCATGGCGGTTTCTCCTTGATGAAAGTCAGGACAGCATAGACCATTCATTCCATAAGCGTAAGCCGTCCGGGGTTATTCGACGCCGCGCACATCGATATATTCCACATAGCAGCCGCCGCCAACCTCCCGGCCTTCCACCGTGCCGCTGAAGGTGGCGCCGCCGACATAGCCGTTGCCCAATCCGTAGGTGAAGGGCGTGTCCTGGGTCATGCGCAGATCCAGTACCGTCTTGCCGTTGTCCCTCGCCCGCCAGCGCCAGGCCAGCGGCAGTTTCATGGCGATCCCGTCCGGGGACACCGCCGCTTGTGGATGGTACTCCTCGACCGTCACTTCGACCTCGCGCAGGGTCTTTGTGTAGCGGTCCAGCCCGCGGATCAGCACGCTGCGGTTCACCGACAAGCCCTTCATCGTGCAGTAGCTCAGCAACAGTTGCGTCCGCTCGTCGATGTTGATGATGTTGTAGAAAAAGAAGTCCAGCGGCACCTTGCGATTCCACGGCAGCGGCTTGTCGCGCAGGACATAGGGGCTGACGCAGGCGCCGTACTCGAAGGCGCACAGGCCCGACACGGTCATCGAACCGCCGGGGCCGCAGATCATGCCCCGGTATTCCGACAGCAGGCTGATGTGTTCATACACCGGATTCTTGATGAACCAGCTGACCTTGTCGGTGTTCAGTACCTGCAGTTCGATCTCGTAGCCGCCGATATTGGCCTGCACGTGATATTCCGGGTAGCCGCCGCGAATGATCACGTCGTTGCCGAAGCGGACCAGGCGGCCGTCGGCGCTGAATTCGCCCTGACGGCCGATGGCGTAGGAGCCGAAGTGGGACGGGTATGTGGCAGCAGTTCCGGAAACGACGGTGGCATTGCGGCGCGGCGTCTCGCGACGGGCGTAGTCGATATCAAAGCATTGCGCGCCGGGCGTGCCGATGATGGACATGATCGAGAAGTAGCGGTGCGGCGCGGGCAGGTCGGGAATCATCAGCCCGTAGTGGGTCCAGCCGTAGAACCTGGAATCGGTGTGCGGCCGCAGCATGTCCGGCCGGTCAAAGGGCAGGCCGTCCTGGCGGTCGGCGTGGTCCAGTGTGTACAGCAGCTTGCGGAAGGCGGGGTCGATCAACTGGCTGAAGGACTTCATGGCGGGGGACGGTCTCCAGGGCTTTCATCCGACAATAACGCCCGCTGTCCGGCAATGCCAGTGCCGATCAAGCCTTCCGCAGCACCATCAGCGAAAACGCCGCTTCCGTCTCAAAAGCCTCGTGCGCTTCCAGTGCCGCGCGCCGTTCCGGCCGGGCTTTCCAGACATAGGGCGTCATGGCCAGCAGTTGTTTCAGCGCGGTTTGCGTCAGGTGCAGCGGGAAGCGGATTTCCGCCTGTTCCTCCAGGGTGAAGGCGGTTTGCAGTTCCGGCAGGAATTTCTCCGGCTGGTGAGCCTGTACTTCGCCGAACAGGCCCTCGCGCACTTTCCACAGGTGGTCGGGGGCGGGGCGGGCCACCAGCACATGGCCGCCGGGCTTCAGCACACGCTGCATTTCCGCCACCGGCAGCGGGCTGAACAGGCTGCATACGGCATCCACGGACGCGTCGGCCAACGGCAGGGCCGCGCCGCTGCCCACCAGCCAGGTGATGCCGGGGTGTTTCTTGGCCGCCAGCCGCACGGCGGGCTTGGCGATGTCCAGGCCGGTGATGTCGGTCGCGGCGGCGGTCATCGCGCCGGTGTACCAACCCTCGCCGCAGCCCAGATCCAGCAGGCTGTGGAGGTTCAGAGCTTGCAAGCGGGCGATCACCGCGTCGCGCAGCGGGCCGTAGAAGCCAGCCTGCAGGAAGTCGCGGCGCGCTTGCACCATCTCGGGGTTATCGCCGGGGTCGCGGCTTTTCTTCTGCTGCACCGGCAGCAGGTTGACATAGCCCTCGCGCGCCACGTCGAAGCTGTGGCGGTTGTCACAACGCCAGGCATTGGCCTCGCGCAGCAGGGGCAGGCGGCACAACGGGCAGATCAGCGCGGGCATGGGAGCGGTCCGGACGGGCATGGGGGGCATATTGCACCCGATATCAGGGTCGGACGCAATCTCCGCGTGGCGCGTTGGGCGGGCTACACCCCGACAACACTCTCCTATCGAAGGGGTTTGTCGGGCTGACGCCCGACCTACAGTTGGTCAGCGCCCGTCCCTCGGAATCACCTGGCTGATCATCCGCGACACATTGCCGAAGCCCAGGAACCCTTCCGGCGCCAGACTCTTGCCGGTATTGAGGAAGGCCACCGAGATATCCCGCTCCGGATCGGCCCAGCACAGGATGTTGATGAAGCCCAGATGCCCGAACGCCTTGGGCGTATTGAAGCCGAACAGGCTCCACAGCTTCTCGCCGTGCATGAAGCCGGGGGTGTAGCGCACCGGCGCGTTCATCGAGCGGTCCAGCATCAGCTTGCCCGGCTTGATGGCGGCGGCGACGGTTTCCGGCTGGAACACCTGCCGGCCGTTCCAGCGGCCGCCGTCCAGCAGCATCTGGTAGAAGCGGCAGGCTTCTTCCGCCGTGGCATAGATGTTGGCGGCGGGGATGACCGCCGACAGCCCGTCCGCCGAGTTGATGGCGGCGGTGACTTCGCCTTCCTCCACGCCGCCCAGCAGGTGGGCGATCATGTCGCTGACGATGGGCACGCGCTTGGGACCGGTGGACAGGCTGAGCGCCACTTCGTGACGTCGGTCTTCCGGCATGCCGAAGGTCATGTGCTCGCAGCCCAGCGGGTCGGCGATGATGCGCTTGAGCAGGCCGGGCAGGGTTTCACCCGAGGCAGCCATGGCCACCGCGCCCAGGATGTAGCCGGCCGTGGTGGCGTGATAGGCCTGGTCGCGGCCCGGACGATCGATCGGGGGGTAATGGCTGAGTATTCTCACCACCGCGTCGAAATCGAACATCAATTCCGGCGTCACGTCCTCGATGGGCATGGCGCGAATGCCGGCGCGGTGTGTCAGCAGTTGCCGGAGGGTAATCCGGTGCTTGCCGTTCATGCCGAATTCGGGCAAGTGTTTCATGACGGGATCGTCGAGGGTGAGCTTGCCTTCCTCCGCCAGCTTGTGGATCAGCATCGCCGATACCGCCTTGGAGCCGGAAAACAGGCAGATCGGCGTGTCGGCGTCGGCCAGCAGGTGATGGTCGGCCAGCGACTCCCCGGAGGCGCCGACGTGTGCCTTGCCGATGCCGCGGCTCATCACGATCTTGCCGTGACGGCGGATCACCAGCGTCAGCGCCGGGTGCAGGCCGGTGCGGAAATAGGCGGTGACCGCTTCCCAGATCTTGTCGATGGCGGCCTGGTCCAGTCCGACATCGGCGGGGCGGCATTCCCGGTCGTGGTTGATGGTGGTGACATCATCCAGGCGGGCGGGCATGGCGACGCGGCGGCCGCCGGTCTTGAGGTGGGGAATCAGGGCGTTCAGCGGATCGCGGATCATGAGGGCTTCCGGAAGAAGGGGACGGGTGTCCGTTAACAATAGCAAATAAAAGCATCCGGCGGGCGGACGGGCCGGGCATCGTGGCACGATCGTTCCAGTCGGGCTTGTGAAATGCCGCCAGCTTGGCGCATGACGCGGCTTGACGCGTCAAAGGCGCGGGTGCTAGCGTAGAAAAAATTCATGCCATCGTCACGGAAGTGATTGATCCGAAAAAATATGCCCGGACTCGCGCGCTTGCTGGCCAAGATCGTGGCGAGGTCGGAGCGGAGCCCAAATTATGTCCATGGTCGAGTTTGTCTGCGCCACCCGGCGTTCGGAAGAGGAGTTCTGGACCCAGTCCGCCCTTGGCCTTTCCCTGATCCGCATGAGTTTTGACCGTCGGATCCTGCCCCGGGTCGCGGTATCCAATACCTATGGCCTCCCCGACATCTACAATCACAGCCTGGATGACGAGACCGGCCCGGATATCCAGATATTTATCCATGATGATGTCTGGCTGATGGACCATTTCCTGGTGGATCGCGTGCTGGAAGGCTTGCAGCATTGCGATGTGCTGGGGGTGGCGGGCGTAAGGCAGCGCGTGCCCGGTCAACCGGCGTGGTGTTTTTCCGATACCGAACTGACGCCGATTGACCAGGCGCTCAAGGCGGGCAGCGTGGCCCACTCGGAAGAACCCTTTGGCCGCATTACCCATTTTGGCGATTGCCCCGCCGAGTGCGAGTTGATGGACGGGGTTTTCCTCGCGACGCGCAAGTCGGTGTTGAAGCGGGCGGGTGTCCGTTTTGATCCGCAATTTGATTTTCATTTCTACGATATGGATTTTTGCCGCGCCGCCCGTCAGCGCGGCCTCAAGTTGATGGTCTGGCCGATTGCCCTGACGCACCAGAGCAAGGGCTCGTATATTTCCAGCCATTGGCGGGAAAAATATGAGGCCTATCTCCGCAAGTGGGGCGAATAGGTCCGGTGCCATGATCCCCAATGCCCGTATCCCGGCCCTGATCGCCATCACCCTCACCGATTGGGCCAGGGAGCGGGGGGTGCCGGCGACGGCGCTGGCGGCGGCGCTGGGGGTGGAGAGTCTGACCGCGCTCCAGGACGAGGAGCGACGGCTCAGTCCCGCCGATTACGAGGCGCTGCTGGCGCTGATCTACCGGGAAACCGGACGCGAGGACCTGGGGCTGGCCATCGGCTCGCGCCTCACCGTCTCCAGTTACGGCGTGCTCGGCCACGCCATGCTCAGCGCCGCCACCGCCGGCGAGGCCATCCGCATCGGTCTTGATTATTACCGGCTGACCAGCGCCTTCATGACGCTGCAGGCCCACCTCATCCCCGAAGCCCTGATCATGACGGCGCGGCTCGATTATCCGCTGCCGCACCTGCAGCGTTTTGCGCCCGAGGAGCAGATGGTGGGCGTGACCGCTGTCGCCCGCGACCTGCTGGGCAGTGACTTCAGTCCGCTCGCCATCGACTTTGCCATGCCGCCGCCGCCCTACGCGGACCGGATGAAGGCGTGGTTTGCCTGCCCGGTTCGCTACAACCAGCCGGAAAACCGGTTCCTGGTGGATTCCCGGTTGCTGGATGTGTCCCTGCGCACCGCCAACGCGCTGACCGCCCGTCACTTGCTCAATCTGTGCGAAACCCTGCTGCAGCAGGATCGCGCCACCTCTCCCGGCGATCTCCTGCAACGGGTCAACGCCGCCATCCGCGCCCGCGTCGGTCACTGGCCGTCCATGGTCGAAGTGGCGGAGCAACTGGGCATGTCCGAACGCACCCTGCGCCGCCGCCTGCAGGAGCTGGGCACCGACTACCAGCGGGAAATCGACGCGGTGCGTCATCAGCTGGCGTTGCAGCTGCTGGAGAATCCCGAGGTGACGGTGGAGCAGATGGCGGCGGTGCTGGGATACAGCGAGGCCGTCAGCTTCCGCCGCGCCTTTCAGCGCTGGACGGGCAAGACGCCGCAACTGTGGCGGCAGGAGGCGGGTTAGCCGCCGCGCGGTGGTGAAATCGTTGGCCAGGATTTTCCCGGATTTTGTAAAAAGCAGTCATTGACCCGGGTCGGCTACTGCGACAGGGATGACTGGCCGCCATTATCCCCCAGGATGACCGCCCGCGCTCTGGTTGACAACCGCGCCGGATTCTATTCTGCTAGCATGCTGAAGGGCCTGCCCTCAAGCACAACAATAATCCGGCTAGCGAGTTCCTCCACCATGATCCAGCGATTGGCGCTCTTCCTTGTCATTCCCACCCTGATCGCCGCCTGCGGCCAATCTCCGTCCGGACTGGAGCCGGTCACCCTCACCGAGGCCCAGCTCAAGCTGTACGAACAAAGCTGCAAGAACTGCCACGGCATGCCCGGCAACCCGGCGCCGCAGGCCGGGGATGCCGCCGCCTGGGCGCCGCGCGTCGGGAAGGGCCTGGAAACCCTGGTCAAGAACGCCATCACCGGCATCAACCAGATGCCCGCCGGCGGCATGTGCCTGACCTGCACCCCGCAGGATTTCGATGCCCTCATCCGTTACATGGCCGCTCCGTCTTCATCCTCCGCAGGACACTGAATCATGGTCAACCGCAGACAATTCATCGGCATTGGCGCCGCCGCCGGCGCCACCCTCATGCTGCCCGCCTGCAGCCCCAAGTCGCAGGCGCCGAGCTACCCCTTGCAGGACAAGAACGGCCGCCTGTTGTGGCAGAACTGGTCCGGCGTTGAGCATTCGTATCCGGCCAACCGCGCCGCGCCGTCCACCGCCGATGAACTGAAGACCCTGCTCGGCACCGCGCCCGCGCCCATCCGCGCCGTCGGCGCGGGGCACTCCTTCACCGGGCTATGCACGTCCGAAGGCACGCTGCTGACGCTGGACAACATGGCCGGCCTGGTCAGTCACGACAAGGCCGCGCAGACCGCCACGCTCAAGGCCGGGACGCGCCTGCAGCAGATGGGGCAACTGCTGGCCGATATCGGGCAGGACATGCTCAACATTCCCGACATCAACAAGCAGTCGTTGGCCGGCGCCATTGCCACCGGCACCCACGGCACCGGCATCCAGTTGCCCGCGCTGCACGGCCGGGTGCAAAGCTTCCGCCTGATGAAGGTGAACGGGGATGAAATCCAGTGCAGCCCCACGGAAAACGCCGATATATTCCATGCGGCGCTGGTCGGCATGGGCTCCTTCGGCATCGTCACCGAATACACGATGAAGAACTGGCCGCTGTTCCGCACCGAACGCCGGGTGGACATCGTGCCCTTTGACGAACTGTTGCGCGACTGGCAGTCGCTCTATCTCGGCAACCGCAACGCTGAATTCTTCTATATTCCCTTTACCGGCATCGCCGCCCGCATCGTCCACAACCAGACCACCGCCGAGCCGACGCCGCGCGGCCCGGACAAGGACATGGACACGCTGATGGACCTCAAGAAACTGCGTGACTACCTGGGCTGGTCGTCCGGCATGCGGCGGCGGGTGGCGGAAATGCTGGCCGGCAAGCACGGCTCCGAGATCGCGGTGGATTACAGCTGGAAGCTGATGGCCTCCGAGCGCTCGGTCCGCTTCAATGAAATGGAATTCCACCTGCCGCTGGAAAACCAGCTGGCGGCGCTGAAGGAAGTCATTGCCACCATCGAGTCCAAGCGCCCCGATGTGTTCTTCCCGATCGAGGCGCGGGTGATCCAGCGCGACGAGCAGGCCTGGCTGTCGCCGTTCTACGCGCGCGATACCGGTTCGGTGGCGGTGCATGCCTATTACGAGGATGATTACAAATTCATGTTCGAGCTGATCGAGCCGATCTTCCGCAAGTACGGCGGTCGACCGCACTGGGGCAAGCTGCACTCGCTGGGCGCGGCTGACCTGGCCAAGCTCTATCCCAAATGGCAGGATGTCCAGGCGATCCGTCAGCAGCTGGACCCGCAGGGCAAGCTGCTCAACCCATTCCTGCGCCGGATCTGGGGCGCTTGAACAGCGCCCGTTTACCCCCCCCCAAGGACCCTGTTATGAAACTCAGTCGCAGAACCCTGATGGCCGGCGGCGCGGCCGGCGCCGCCGCGGTGGCATTCGGCCTCCGACCCGATGACCGCGGCGGCGCGCACAGCGAATATTTCCGGCAAATGGGCAAGGCGCTAGTGGATGCCGGCCTGGTGCGCCCGGTGCTGGTGCTGGATTACGGGCGCTTCCTGCACAATGTCGAGCAGGTGCGCAAGACGCTGGTGGAAGGGCCGGAGCGCCTGCCCGCGCGCATCGTCGTCAAATCGCTGCCCAGCCTCGGCTTCATGAACCTGCTGATGCAGCAGTTGCAAAGCCAGCGCCTGATGGTGTTCAACCTGCCGATGCTGGATCTGATGCTGCGCCAGTACCCCGATGCCGACATCCTGTTCGGCAAGCCGATGCCCGTGGCGGCGGTCCGCCACTGGCTCTACAGCGAGGGTAACCGTGACAAGCTGCCGAAGATCCAGTGGCTGGTGGACTCGCCGGGCCGTCTGCAGGAATACGCGTCGCTGGCCGGCACCTTGCAGAAAACGCTGCGCATCAGCCTGGAGCTGGATGTCGGCCTGCATCGCGGCGGCTTTGCCACCGCCGCCGCCCTCCGCGAGGCGGTCGCCGCCGCCAGCCAGCAGCCCTTGCTGGAGATCAGCGGCCTGATGGGTTACGAGGCCCATGTCGGCAAGCTGCCGACGCTGTTCAACATGCAGGAGAAGGCCTGGGACGCCTGCCAGAAACTGTATCGCGAGTGCGTGCAGGTGCTGCGCGATGCCGGTCTCACCCCGGAAAAGATGACCCTCAATTCCGGCGGCAGCCTGACCTATGGCCGACACGCCGTCGCCACTGCCGCCAATGACATTTCCCTGGGATCGGCCTTTGTCATGCCCTCGGACTTTGACAAGGACGCGCTCAAGGCGCATCGGCCCGCCGCGTTCATCGCCACGCCGCTGCTGAAGATCGCCGATCCGGCGCTGATGCCGGGACTGGAATGGAGCAACAGCCTGCGGCGGTGGTGGGACCCCAACAACGCGCGCGGTTATTTCATTCACGGCGGCCACTGGCTGGCCGATCCGGTCTCGCCGCCCGGCCTGGCCCTGAGCGGATTGTACGGCCAGTCGAGCAACCAGGAGCTGTACCTGGGGTCGGCCGGCATCGGCTTGCAGACGGATGATTATGTCTATTTCCGTCCGCGCCAGAGCGAAGCGGTGTTCCTGCAATTTGGCGACATCGCCGTCTACAACGCGGACAAGGGCGCAATCGAGGCCTCCTGGCCGGTATTCCCCGCGTCCGCCTGAGGTTTGTCTTGCAGTCATGTGGCGTCGCGGCTACGCTGGCGGTTGCCGTCCCCGACGGCAACCCCTTGACCTTCGCGGAGTTTTTTCATGCTGACACTGGATATGCTGGACGAGTTGCATGTGCTGATGCTGTTTAATCCGGCCAATGGCCAGGAAGGCATCAAGGTGCATCACAGCGCCGAACCCGCCACCATCGACGCTTGCCGCCGCCTTCATGCCCGCGGGCTGGTGACGCAAGAGGATGGCGGCTACCTGACGCCGCTGGGCATTCAGGCGGTCGAACATGCCGTGGCGCTCCTCACCATCCTGACCCCTGCGTGAATTCCCGGCTTTCCGGGCTGTCCAATTGCCAAATGATCACATTCCGGTAACTCCTGCACTATAATGCAGCCATGAGCCCCGAGGCGGGGCATGGCATAGGGAGTGGCCGGAATGGGCGTTAATGCGCTGGTTTTTTGTGATTGTCTGGAACGCGGCAGCGTGCGTCGGCCGCCCCGGCCGGAATGGGAAGTCTATGTGCAGTCCGACGGCTGCCGCGAAAGCGCCGCCCGCGACCACGGCGCGCAAGCCGCCTTCGGGCGCTGGCACGAAACCGCCTGCCCCCATGATTACGGCATCCTCATCCATCGTCTCCTCGAACCCGCGCCCGTGACGGCCTGGCTGCGCGCCCGTCTGGGAGATGCCTTGTCTTCCTTTCCAATTCTCATCAACCGTATCCTGGCGGATGGCAGGGGAGAGGACTATCTAACGCCGGGCGAGGTCAAACAACTGGCGGCTGAATTGCAGGCCTTGCGCCGCCTGCTGACGGACAGCCTGCCGGCGGCGGCGGAGACAATGGTGTCGGCGCTGGAAGAATTGGCGCGGACGGCAATGGCCGTCAACAAGCCGCTGGT
>CAZPZK010000091.1:0-9770 GCA_964591095.1 uncultured Moraxellaceae bacterium
CGGCCTGGGCGTAAAGGGCGTGGGGGGACTCGGACACGATCGGTTTCCTGAAGACGGGAGGGAGTCGGACTTGATACCACTTCCCCGAGGCGGCTGGCAATGCACCCGACCGGAAACCCGCGCCGGAATACAAGCCCAAACGGGTAACGAACAGCAACGCGGGAGCCGGACCGCCAAAATTCCGCCCGAACGGCAGCAAATCCCCGACGAACGCACTTCCCAAAGGCCGGCGGCCATTTTTTTTGCCGATCCGGCCAAATCGGGGAATTCTCCCGGCCGGCGCTTTTTTGAACACCCCGCCTTTGTTATAACGTCTTGCCGTGACCAAAATGTGATCGACAACACAAAACGACAAGAAACCACTTCCGGGTTGTCCCGGAGCAGGTCCTGGGAGACACGCATGAAAACATTGTTACCGGCATGGGCGTTTCTGCTGACGTTCTGCCTGGCGTTCTTCTTCAGCCCGGTCGCGCAGGCCGCTGATGACAATCTGGATGAATTGCGCGACAAGGTGGGCAACAGCTGGGTAATGCTGAAAAATGACCGCCGCCGCAACATCCGCACCTGGATCAAGCAGGAAGACGACAAGCCCTACCGCTCCTTCCGCGTCGAGGCGACGCTGAACGGCGACATTGAAACCTACACCCGGATCATGCTGGACGCCGACAACTTCAGCAAATGGTACTGGGAAGTGCTGGAGTCGCGCATTCTGAAGCGGGCCTCCGCCACCGAATACTACCTCTACCTGCAGCATCGCGCCCCGATCGGCCAGCCCAACCGCGATGTCATCCTGCATGCGCGATTCGAACCGCAGACGCCGCAAAACCGGACGCTGGTGCTGCACGTACGCGCCGAGCCTGATTTCCTGCCGGTCAAGCCGAAGCTGATCCGCATGCCCGCCGAGGACATGATGGTGAAAGTCACCCCGATGCCCGGCAACAAGGTGCAGTTGGAAGCGGAGGGCTATGTCGATCCGGGCGGCGAGAAAGTCCCGGCCTGGGCGATCAACTTCATTCAGCGCTCTGCGCCCTACAGCATCCTGCTCGGTCTGCAACGCATGATGGAAAGCCCGGAATACGACCGTGAACGCAGCTCCCTACCCTTTACCGTGCTCAGCGCCCGCTAGCCTGCCGACTCCCGGCCCTGACCTGCCGGGAGAATTTCCCCGTCACAGTAATACCAGCGGTCGTTATCCCGACGGAACTGCGAACGCTCATGCATGACATGCGGCGCCAGGTTGACCGTATACACCGCGCGGAATTCCACCATGCCCGTGCTGTCTTCGGGACCGCCCTGCGCGGTGGCGACAATCTCCAGCTTCTTCCAGCGCAGGCCGCGCAGGCTGGCCTGAATCCCCCGCAACTCGTCCGGGTCGCGGTGCTCGGGATGGCGGGTGGCGACCAGGTAATTGGCATTGCCCAGCGCATAGGCGGCAAAGCGCGAACGCATCAGCTGCTCGGCGGTTTCGGCGGGCCGGACGCCGGAATGGCGGGGGCCGCAGCAGGCGCGGTAATCCAGGCCGGATCCGCAGGGACAAGGGGTGTTCTTTTTCATGAATTTCCGCCAGACAAAAGCCAGAGCGGCCATTGTAGCCGCATCCGGCGACGACGTGGCCACCCCCGCCCCGGGTTGGCACGAAAGTCCCGCTACCGTGCTATGATCGGTCCAGAACAACTATCCGTCGCTGAACGGCCGTCACAAGGATCCGCGCCCATGCCCCCTGTTGTCGCGACTCGCCTGCTGCTGCTGATACTCTCCCTGCTGCTGTCCCTGATCGCTCCCGCGCGCGCCGCGCCGGTGGTGGCCGTCAGCCCGCAGACCACCGGTCTTGATCTCGCCCGCGCGCTGGAAAGCCGCCTCGCGGCGCCGGACGCCTCGCTGGAGCAGGTACTGGCCGACCGCCGCGACGCCTGGCGGGCCAATCCGCGCGGCCTCAGCAACTTCGGTCATTCCGACCAGGCGCTGTGGCTGCATGTCCGCCTCCGCGGACTGGACAACCTGAGCGAGCGCGCCTTCATCCGCCACGGCTACCCCAATACCGACTTCCTGGATTACTGGGTATTGCAGGAAGGCCGGATCATCGCCCACCACCAGGGCGGCGACCGCCGTCCCTTCGCCGTCCGGCCGGTGGCCGACCGCCTGTTCCTGTTTCCGCTGCCGCCGGCGGCCGGGGAGCTGGATGTCTACCTGCGACTGGCCTCGCAAGGACCGCTGGAAGCCCCGTTAAGCCTGGTGACGGCGCCTCAGGCCTCGGAGGACGAGCAGCAGAGCCTGTTCTGGATCGGCCTGTATTTCGGCGTCATCGTCATCATGGTGCTGTACAACGGCATCATCCTGGCGATGGTGCGCAACCGCACCTACGCCTATTACATCCTCTATGTCATCAGTTGCGGCGTCCTGCAATTCCTGCTGTTCGGCCTCGGCTTCCGCTATCTGTGGCCGGAATCGACCACGCTCAACAATACGCTGACCATGCTGACCCCGGCGGTGGTGTTCGCCTCGGCGATCGCCTTCGTCATCCATTTTGTCGACCTGCCGCGCAACGGCGCCCGTTTCGAGCTCATTACCGCCCGGCTGCTGCTGGGCATCAGCGCCCTGCTGCTGGTGTCGGCGCTGACGCTGCCCTATGCCGTCACCCTCGGCGGCTACAAGCTGATGATGTTCCTGTCGGTGGCGATGGGCTTTTACCTGGGCGTCAAGTACTGGCTGAAGGGACTGAAGTCGGCGCGGATCTTCGCGCTGGCCTGGTTCAGTTATCTGGTGTTCATTCTGGTCTACCTGCTGGAGCTTTCGGGGTGGATCGCCGCCAACGGCATCACCCGCAATGCGCTGGCCATCGGTTCCGCCGTGGAGTTGGCGCTGCTGTCGCTGGCCTTTGCCGACAAGATGAACGAGGAGAAGGACAAGCGCCTGCTGGCGCAAAACACCTTGCTGGACGTGCAGATGCAGATGAACGCCGATCTCGACCGCAAGGTGCGCGAGCGCACCGAGGCGCTGGAGCTCGCCAACCGCCAACTGCAGGAAGTCAGCGTCACGGACGGACTCACGCGCATCAAGAACCGCCGCTTTTTCGAGGATGCCAGTCACGCCGAGTACCAGCGCGCCTATCGTGAAAAAACCCCGCTCTCGGTGCTGATGATCGACATCGACCACTTCAAGCGGCTGAATGACACCTATGGCCATCCCTTTGGCGACCTGTGCCTGCAGCGCGCGGCGGAAATGATCACCACCGCCCTCAAGCGCCTGCCCGACATGGCGGCGCGTTATGGCGGCGAGGAATTCGTCGTGCTGTTGCCCAACACCAGTCCGGAGGGCGCGCTGACGGTGGCGCAGCAGATCCACCGCTCCTTCGCCAATCACGTGATCAGCGACGGCGCGCACAGCGTGACCATGTCGGTCTGCATCGGCGTGGCCGGTGAAACCCCGGAGGACCGTGACGGCCGCGAGCGCCTGCTGAAGCAGGCCGATGACTACCTGTATATCGCCAAGAAGACCGGCCGCAACCGGGTGGTCTGGGCGGGCAACGCTGGAGAAACCGGAGAGGGCGGGGGTTGCTGAACCTGCCGGCTCATCAGGCGGGTTGAGGCCCGCTGTCACATTGAGACCGCGAGTCCCTAAACCCCCGCATTGCGTTCCAGCGTGCGCTGCAACACCTGCTTCATGGTGCGCAGTTGCGCCTCGCGCGCGGCGATATCCCCGGCGGGCGCACCGCCCTGCCGGGCCTCGGCCAGACCACTCTCCACGCGAGCGATATCGGTTTCCGCCGCCTTGACGAACTCGCCCAGAATGAAACGGCGGCGCTCCGGGGTCAGCGCGACCGGCGGCGGCAGCGGCGCGGAGGCGGAGGCGGGGGCAAGCGGGGTGGCGGTGCTGGCCGGGCGGACGGCGGCAACCGGCGCCGGGGAGGTGACCGTAGCGGCGGCGGAGGTGGCACCACCCGCCACCGGCAAGACCCTCCCGGCTTCGCCTTGTCCGGCGCCCAACCACAACACCCCCGTGATCAGCGGCACTGCCAAGGCCACGGCGAACAGCACCTGATGATGTTTTTTCATGCGGCTTTCTCCTGACCGCCCGCCCCGGCTTTCAACGCCTTGCGATAGGTGGTCCCGGTAATGAAGTTGATCAACCCGCGAGGCATGAGGCGGGTGGCAAACAATTGGCCGCGGTTAAGCAGGCCGGGCACCGACAGTCCTTCGCGGCGGCGCATGGCCTCCAGGCCGTCGCGCGCGCAGGAATCGACATCCTGCAACAGCGCGGTGTTCTCGAAATAGCTCAAGCGGCTGTCCCGTGTCATGGCGGTGTCGATTCCTCCCGGCGAATACACGGTCAGTGACACCGGCTGCCCGCGCAGTTCCTCGCGCAGGCTTTGGGCAAAATTGGTGATGAAGGCCTTGGTTCCGGCATAGGCGGCCTGGAACGGCACCGGCAACAGACCGGCCATGCTGCTGACCAGCAGGATGCCGCCCTGTTGTCGCCGGGCCAGCAGGTAGGGCGTAAACAAGGTCACCAGGCGCACGACACTGGTGACGTTGGTCGCCAGCATCGCCTCGAAAGCCGGCCAGTCCAATTCCAGATGGCTGCCGAAATGGGTGACCCCGGCATTCAGGATCACGCCGTAAACCTCCCCCGCCGCGGTCGCCTCGGCAAAGACCCGTTCCACATCCTGCGGCCGGGACAGGTCGGCGGCGATCACCTGGCAGTGGACGCCGGTGGTGCTCTCCAGCTCGGCCTTCAAGGCATTGAGACGGTCCAGCCGCCGCGCCACCAGCACCAGATCGGCCTGATCGCGATTGGCGAGCAGGGTTGCCATCGCCAGCCCCAGGCCTGACGACGCACCGGTAATCAGGATGCGGCGCTTGGCGAAATTCATGGCTTTCATGCACGTTTCTCCAGCAACAGGAAACGCCTCTCCCGGTGAGGAGAGGCGGCGGTATCATCAGCGCGGCCGGACGGAAATGCCCAGGCGGTCGGTCACCTTGCCATCAAAGGTACCACTGTTGAAACGGCGCTGCTGGGCCTTCCACACGTCCCATTTCGGATACAGACTGCGCAGTTGCGACTCGCTGGTCAGCAGGTTGAGGTCCAGACCCCAGTGCGGACGCGCGGCGAATTCCTGCAGCATCGTGCGCTGGTAAGTGCGCAGCAACGGCTGCGTGCTCTTGCTGTCGCGCAGGCCGATCACTTCCATGAACATGGTGTTGCGGCCGTTCTGCATCGCCACCAGGGCATCGGTCTTTTTGACGAAGCGGACGGCGATCGGCGAGGTATGGATCGTCCCCTGGGCAAACAGGGTGTCCGACAGCGCGAAGGCGCGCTCGATGGCGGCCACCGTCTGGTTGAGATCAAACGCCGCCTCGATGGTGGTGTTCGGCGTGTCATTGACGACCCCGATATGGAAGACCTTGTAGCTGAGGTTGGTGAAGTTGTCATCCTCCTGCGAAGTCATCGTCTGTTCCAGGATGGTCTTGCTCAGGGAGGGGAAGGTGTCAAGAATCCCGGCCAGCGGCATTTCCAGCACGGTAATCAGTCCCGACACGAAGTCGGTGCCGGGCTGGCCGCGCTCGGCGGCGGACTGCTCGGGCAACGGCGTGTAGGAGCGATAGCGCTCGGTGATCAGGAAGGTATGGTCGCCCGCGTCATCCGCATACGGCGTGAACTGCAGCTCCCAATGCTCCGGCGAGGGCTTGTCGGCATAGACCGGCTGCCCCTGGATCAGGCGCTCGAGGTAACCGCCCGGTTTCTTCAATTCCGACCACTTGATCTTGCGGCGCACTTCCCGCAGCCAGAATTTCTGGTCGGCCTTCAGCACCACCGAATAGATCACACCCATCGACCCGAAGGCGACACGCGCGGCGTTAAAGGCGTTGTCATCCTGGATCAGCTCCACCGGCACGGTCGCATCTTCCTCCAGCCGGCGGGGAAAGGTCAGCGGGTTGGTGATGCCGTTGCCGGGCTCGATCTGCACCATGCGGCCGCCCTCCACCACCATCTGCAGACTCTGCACCTGGTCGGCGATGGGACCGTAGGCCAGGCCGGAGCCGTGCGTCGCGGTCATCATCACCCCGGCGATGGTCTGCCCGTCATAGCCGCCAAGATTGGTGAAGGCCAGCCCCTTACCGTCCAGCAGCGTATTCAGCTCGCGGATGCGCATGCCGCTCATCACCCGCACCAGCTTGCCGTCAGCCGGATTCTTGAGACGGGCGCGGTCCAGGTTCAGCGGCTGGTTGAGTTTTTCCGGGGTAAACAGGACTTCGTTGGTGATCGCGATGTCGGACCCGGAGTGCCCGGAGCCGGTCATGCGCACGCGCTTGCCGTTACTGCTGGCGGTGCTGATATAGCTCATCAACTGCTTGGCGCTGTCCGGCTGGGCGCGGTATTGCGGCGTCACCTTTTCCGTCTTCGGTACGTTTTCCCATTCGTCGCAGCCGGCCAGCAGGCCGGCCAGCACCGCCAGCGCCAGCAGCCGGGTGCGCACGGCTCCCGATACCCTCGATTGGTCCATGATGGTCCCCTGTCAGATCTTGTTGTCGTTTTGGTCATGCGGTAAAAGCGGCATTCCCTCCAAAGCCCCTCCCGCAAGCCGTCAAGCAGGCGTAAACTGGAAGCCGTTGGAAATCACCTCAACATGAGCAACGCTCATGTCTGTATTCTTTTTATACGGAATGAAAGACCTTGTCAAGCGAAGCGGACGTGCCACAGGCACACCTGAAACGGATCCCGCGCCAGGAGCGCAGCCAGCAGCGATTTGAAACCATTGTCAGCGAAGCGTTGCGGCTGTTTGCCGAGCGTGGGTATGAAGCGGTGTCGATGCGGGAAATCGCGCGGGAATCGGCCTGCCCGATCGCCTCGATCTACCAGTACTTCCCGACCAAGCAGGCGATCGTCAAGGAGATCTGGGTGCGCTACAGCCAGACCGTGCGCCAGGAGCTGGCGACGGACCTGCAGACCTTTGTCGGCGCGGGCCGCCTGGACGGCGGGGAAGCGCTGATCGAGCGGATGGTGGACCTGATTACCGAACTGCAGCTGTCCAGCCCGGCCTATGTCGAAGTCTGGGGCTGCATTGCCGCCACGCCGGAATTGCGGGCGCTCAACGACCAGGACACGCTCAACAGCGCCGGGCTGATCGCCGAGGCGATCATGGCCATCCGTCCGACCGCCGACCGTGACCGCATGGAGGGGCTGGCGCTCATGCTGACCGAATCCGGCAGCGCCATCACCAAGCTGACGCTGTCGCTGCCGGAGACTCGGCGCCGGCAGATCATCGCCCAGTTGAAGGAGTCGATGAAACTGCTCTACCGGGCGACAATGGCGCAGTACGCCCCGGGCTGACCCGTTCCCGCGCCACCGCCTCCAGCACGGCCTGCAGCGGCGGATGGCGCAGCCCCAACCCGGCCGCCACCCGGTCGGCCGCCGCCGTATCCAGCGGCTCCCGGCGCAGGAAGGCCAGTTTCTCCCGCGTCATCCCGGTACGCCGCGACAACCAGCCCCAGCCCGCCAGCCGGACCAACCACGGCGTCGGCACCGCCATCACCGGCGGCCGCTTGTCCACCGCCCTCGCCGCCCAGCCCAGCACCGTCTTCAGCGGCGGCGACGACGCATCCGCCAGCAGGAATTCGCGGTGGGCGGTATCCGGCGCATCCGCCACACCGGCCATGAACGCCGCCAGGTAATCCATGCTCACCAGCGGCAGGCGGTAACCGTCCCCGCCAGGCACCACCGGCAACCGCCCGGCGACCAGATCATCCAGCGTCCGCGCCATCTCCTGCCCTTCCGCCAGCTCCCCGGTCGCCAGGTCCCCGGCCAGGGTGGCGGGATGCACCACCGTCAACGGCACGCCCAGCCGGGCCGCGGCCCGCTTCACCGCGAAATGCCCTTCCAGCTTCGACGCCTCGTAGGCCCCGGTCTGCCGGTACACCGCCGGCCAGTCCGTCGCCGCGCCATCACCCGCGATCCCCAGCGCCGCCAGATGCTCCGGCAGCGTCAGCATATAGCCCGACACCTGCACAAAACGCTCCAGCGCCAACTGCGACACGGCCGCCTCCAGCAGGCTGACGGCCCCGGTCACATTGACCGCCCGCACCTGTTCCACCGCCAGGTTCCAGCCGAACAGCGCCCCACTGTGGTAGACCCGCTTCACCGCCTGCATCCGCGCCCAGTCCCGCGGCGCAATACCCGCCCCCGGCAAGGCCAGATCGCCCTGTACCGCCTCCACCCCGGCATCGTCCACGGCCAGCCCCTGCAGCCAGGCCCGCAACACCGGCGCCTGCGCCTCCGGCCGCCGCAGCAGCACAAACACCGAATCCCCGCGCTCGCGTAACGCCTTCACCAGAAAGCGCCCGATATACCCGCTTGCCCCCGTCACCAGCACTGTTGCCATGATCCGATACTCCCGATGAATGATCATGGCCACAGCCTAAACCCTGGAGTAAACTCCAAGGTCAAGCCCTCTTTGGAAGATAAAGAAATGCGCATCGGACAACTGGCCAAGCGCACAGGCGTCAGCCCGGACACCCTGCGCTTCTACGAACGGCTCGACCTGCTGGACGGCCACCGCCGCGACAACGGCTACCGCGACTACCCCGACAGCGCCGTGGACCGCATTGAATTCATCAAGCTGGCCCAGGAACTGGGCTTCACCCTCGCCGAAATCCGCAGCATCGCCCCGATGCTGGCCGGCGGCTCCCTGCCGGTTGAACAGGTGCAGGCCTTCATCCGCGACAAGCTCGCCCTGATCGACCAGCGCATCACCACCCTGCAAACCCTGCGCGACCGCCTGGTCAACCTGCCTTTGGGTGAGGCCTGCCCGATGCGAAGGGATTGTGAAGGGGTAAATGAACCTCTCCCGCCGCCGATGTTTGAACGGGCGGAACGGGTGAACTAAGCTAGGCGCATCCACCGGAGAATCATCATGGGAACCGCCGCCAAGCCGATTGACCTGAGCGAACTGGATCAAACCACCCTGAGCGCCATTGCAGAACTGTGCCGCGAAACCCGCATGAAGCCGGCGCGGGCCATCCAGGAAGCCATCACCGCCTACCGCCGCCAGAGGGCCAATGAAAAGTACCTCGGAGCCGCCACACTGGACCTGTCGGAAGATCACCCCAGCGAAACAAAACGGGGCGTGAAGAAGGCCCTGAAGGAAAAGCATGGATATTCTGATTGATACCGGCTTCATGGTGGCGCTGCTGGCCCGCGACAGCCAACACCATGAGACTGCGGTGGCGATGCTGAAACGCCATGGACGGGAGAATTTCCATACCCTTTGGGAATGCGTGACCGAGGCCGGACACTTCCTCAACAACGAAGGCCGTCAGTTGCTGCTGAACTGGCTGGCGGACTTTGGTGTCACGGTGCATTCCAGCCAGCCGGAAGACCTTCGGGAAATGGCCGCTTACATGAAAAAGTACCCCAACGCCTCCAAGGGCAAGGGGCCGGACGTGGCAGATGTGTCTCTGGTATTTCTGGCCAGCCGGTTGCGAACGGTCCACATCTTCACCGTGGACCGCGCCGACTTCACGACCTATCGAACCCGTAGCGGAAAGCCGTTTGCCAGATTGTGGGTTCAAGACTGATTGACACCACCTGAGTTAATCTTAACCTGACCCATTTTCCTCGGCCCCACGTCCCCACCGCCGTCCGCAGCCAACTGTCCGAGCCCGCATGCCGGAGAGCGAAGTCACCTAATCAAGACGGTAGTGCAGCGACCTCCCGGTGAGCGAGTTTTGGCGAAGGACACGGTTTTGCTTACTTTTGCCAAGACAAAAGTAAGG
>CAZPZK010000092.1:0-9706 GCA_964591095.1 uncultured Moraxellaceae bacterium
AGGCAGGCCAGTCGTCCGGAACGGGAGTTCATGGCAGGGCTCGTTCTGAAGTTTCTCTTGGAAGTGTAATGACCTTGCCAAATACTGGCTGCGATTTTACGGGTTAACAGACAAGCGGTATTCGCGGGAAAAAATCTATTTCCAGGGTGTTGACATATAAGTGGCTTAGAGCCACTATTAGTTCATGCAGCGATGGCCGGATGGGGATTCCAACCGGCGGGCTGCGTCGAGGGGGCTGGAGAGACCGGCCCGACACCGACCCAATGCACGGGGATACCGTCATGAACCTGCTCCTGAATTCCGATTCCTACAAGGCTTCCCACTTTCTCCAGTACCCGGCCGGCACCACCGTGGTGTCCAGCTACATCGAGTCGCGCGGCGGCCGCTTTGACGAAACCGTCTTCTTCGGCCTGCAGGCGTTTATCAAGCAATACCTGCTGTCCCCGATCAGCCGCGAGGACATCGAGGAAGCTGACGCCGTGTTGACCGCGCATGGCCTGCCGTTCAACCGCGAGGGCTGGGAATACATCCTGGACTGCCACAGCGGTTTCCTGCCGCTGGAAATCCAGGCCGTGCCGGAAGGCACCGTGCTCGCCACCCGCAACGTGCTGGTGCAGGTGCGCAACACCGATCCGGCCTGCGCCTGGCTGACCAGCTATATCGAGACCGCGCTGCTGCGGGCGGTGTGGTACCCGACCACGGTCGCCACCCTCTCCCGCGCCTGCAAGCGGGTGATCGGCCGCTACCTGGCCGAAACCGGCGACAGCCTGGACGGACTGCCCTTCAAACTGCACGACTTTGGCGCCCGCGGCGCGAGCTCGGAAGAGACGGCGGCGTTGGGCGGGCTGGCGCACCTGGTGAATTTCCAGGGCAGCGACACCCTGTCGGCGGTGATGGCGGCGCGTCGCTACTACGGCGAAGCGATGGCGGCCTTCTCGATCCCGGCGGCGGAGCACAGCACCATCACCAGCTGGGGCCGCGACGGCGAAAAAGCGGCCTATGCCAACATGCTGAAGCAGTTCGCCGCGCCCGGCAAACTGGTGGCGGTGGTGAGCGATTCCTATGACCTGTGGAACGCCATCGACACCCTCTGGGGCGAGGAGCTGAAGGAGGCGGTGATCGCCAGCGGCGGCACCTTGGTGGTGCGCCCCGACAGCGGCGACCCCGTGGCGGTGGTCAGCGCGACGCTTGAGAAGCTGATGGCGAAGTTCGGCTTCCGCCTCAACGGCAAGGGCTACAAGGTGTTGCCGGACTGCGTGCGGGTGATCCAGGGCGACGGTATCTCGCTGACCAGCATCGAGGCCATTTTGGCCGAGATGAAACGGCGCGGGTTGTCGGCGGAGAACATCGCCTTCGGCATGGGCGGCGAGCTGTTGCAGAAGGTGGACCGCGATACCCAGAAGTTCGCGATGAAGGCGTCGGCCGTTTGCATCAACGGCGAATGGCGGGATGTGTGGAAGGATCCGGTGACCGACAGCGGCAAGCGCAGCAAGCGCGGTCGGCTGGCGCTGGTCCGCGATGCCGGCGGTGACTTTGAAACCGTGCGCGAAGCCGATCTGGCGGGTCGGGACAATCGGTTACGGACGGTCTACCGGAACGGGGCGTTGATGGTGGACGACCGTTTGGCCGTCATCCGTGAGCGGGCGGCGGTCTGAGCGCCCCGGAGTTCAGGACCGGGGTGCATCCGGCAGGTGCGCGAGCCCGGTCACCGTCCGGCCGAGCACGGACGAGCGGCCCATGACCCGAACGCGCAGGGTGTCCGGCCAGCGCACGAACTGTTCCTGGCTGATGCAGACGTACTGACTGGCGCCGGCCTGCAGTTCCGGGGCGGCAATCTGGTAATCGCAACTGACCGAAAAGGCGGCGCGCTGCTTGGTGACCTCCACATCGGTCTGATAGGGTCGGCCGAAGCTGGCGGTGTAGAGGGCGGCGAAGCCGTGCACAAAGGCCAGCCACAGCACGCCGAGGTAGAAAATGGAGCGGATGCCGCCGGCGAGCAGGGTTTCGAAAGTGCTTTCCGAGCTGACATAGAAGCGCTGGGAGCCGTCATTTTCCTCAATGGCCCGCGAGCCGATCACGAGAATTGCGAGCAGGCTGAAGGCAAAGAAGCCGCCGCCCTGAGTCCAGCCGTGGTCGGGGATGAAATCCGCCCACAACCCGTAGACCGCCAGCAGGAAGGCAATGACGATGATGCCGGTCATGATCTGGTGAACGGGGGTGGGCTCGTGATCGCCGTAAAGAAAGTGCCTCAGGGCCATGGCTGCCAGCCTGTATTTTTTGTCGGTCTAAAGTTATTGTTGTGATGTGACACAGTCAGCAAAAATCGTGTCATTACGAAGTTATACGACAATTCCCGCCAAAAACAAACGGGTATCCGCCTCCGCCCTTCGGCGTTTTCCCGGTTTTTTCCCGAGTGACGGAAAATTGCGGACAGGCGGTCAGGCTGACCGGCGGGGGTGATAACATGCCGCCTTTCTTTCGGCGAGCCGGACTGCCTTATGGCCATCAAATCCACCATTTTCAAGGCTGACCTGCAAGTCAGCGACCTCGACCGGGATTATTACGCCAGCCACGCGTTGACGATTGCCCGCCACCCTTCCGAAACCGATCAGCGCATGATGCTGCGCATCGTCGCCTTTGCCTTGTTTGCCGGTGATGACCTGCAGCTGTGCAAGGGCATCAGCGACGAGGATGAACCGGATCTCTGGCGCAAGAACCTGCGCGACGAGATCGAATTGTGGATTGATCTGGGCCAGCCGGACGAAAAACGCATCCGCAAGGCCTGCAGCCGGGCGCGTCAGGTGGTGCTGCTGACGTATGGCGGCAGTGTTGCCGAGATCTGGTGGAAGAAGACCGAGGACAAGCTGGGACGGTTCGACAACCTGACGGTGCTGAACGCGCCGCAGGCCGAGGTCGAGGCGCTGGAAGCACTGGTGGAACGCACCATGCAGATCCAGTGCACCATTGATCACGGCCGCCTGTGGCTGACGGCCGGGGAACGGGTGGTCGAGCTGGAGCCGGTGCGCTGGCTCCAGCCCCGCGGCTAGAGGTGGTACATCCCGCTGTCCGGCGGCGCCGACCAGTCGGCCGGCGGCTGCCAGCCGCTGACCCAGGCCGGAATGTCGGCGGCGGGCATCGGCCGGGCAATCCCGTAGCCCTGGGCGAGGTGACAGCCCAGATTCAGCAGCGCCGTGCCGTGCCCGATGCTTTCGACGCCTTCCGCGATCACCGTGCGCCGGAAGGTGCGGGCCAAGCCCACCACGGCTTCGACGATCGCGAGGTCATCCGGGTCATTGAGCATGTCGCGGACAAAGGACTGGTCGATCTTCAGCACCCGCGTCGGCAGGCGGCGGAAGTAGGTTAGCGAAGAATAGCCGGTGCCGAAATCATCCAGGGCAAAGCTGACACCCAGTTGCGAACAGCTGGCGATAACGCCGGAGGCATGGTCGATGTTTTCCATGGCGGTGGTTTCCAGGATTTCCAGCTCGATCCACTCCGGTTGCACGTCGGGAAATTCCGCCAGCAGGTCGCGCAGATGGTCGACAAAACCGTCCTGTTGCAACTGCTCGCTGAAGACATTGATGCTGACCGGCAGCACCAGGCCGTCCCGCGCCCAGTCCGCCACCTGCCGGAAGGCCTCCCGCATCACCCAACGTCCCAGCGGCAGCGCCAGCTCCGAATTCTCGATCATCGGCAGGAACAGCCCCGGCGCCAGCAGGCCGCGCTCCGGATGCTGCCAGCGGATCAACGCCTCGGCGCCGATGACCCGGCCCGCGCGCATGTCTACCTTGGGCTGGTAATGCAGCACGAACTCCCCCGCCGCCAGCCCGGCGGCGGCGCGCGCCACCACATCCCAGTAGGCGCGCAGGCGGCGGTCCTGTTCCGAGTCGAAGACATGGTAGCGGTTCTTGCCGGACTCCTTGGCGCGGTACATGGCCTGGTCCGCCTGGCGCAACAGCGTGTCGGCGTCGGTTTCGTTGTCGCCGGAAACCAGCACCACGCCGATGCTGGCGGAAATCGAAATCTGGTTGTCGCCCGCCGACAGCGGCCGGGCAATGGCCGCCAGCACCCGGTCCAGCACCGTGCGGCATTCGTCGCGATCTGACAGTTCATTAAGAAGCAGAACGAATTCATCACCGCCCAGGCGCGCCAGGGTATCGTCGCCGCGCAGCACGTCCTGCAGGTTGCGGGTGACCTGCACCAGCATCTGGTCGCCGGCGGCGTGCCCCCAGGTGTCATTGACCGGCTTGAAGCCGTCGAGGTCCAGGTAGCAGACGGCCAGCTGGCGCTGGCTGCGGCGGCAACGGGCGATGGCCAGTGTCATCCGGTCGGCCAGCAGGCGGCGGTTGGGCAGGCCGGTCAGGGCGTCGTAGTGGGCGATGCGGTCGAGTTCGGCTTCGTGGGCCTTGATGTGGCTGATGTCGGAGAAGACCGCGACATAGTGGCTGATCCCGCCGCGTTCATCGCGCAGCGCGTCGATCGCGATGCGTTCGGGATAGATCTCGCCGGATTTGCGCTTGTTCCAGATTTCGCCGTGCCAGCTGCCGTGTTCGTCGAGGTTGCGCCGCAACTGGTTGAAGAATTCCGGGGAGTGCAACCCGGAGCTGAGCATTCTCGGGGTCTGGCCGAGGGATTCTTCCCGGCTGTAACCGGTAATACGGGTGAAGGCCGGGTTGGTGTCGACGATGCGGCGCTGGCCGTCGGTGATGAGGATGCCTTCCTGGCTGCTGGAAAAGACGCTGGCGGCCAGCCGCAGCCGTTCTTCATCCCGCTTGCGGGCGGTGATGTCGCGGGACAGCATGATGAAGCTGTCGCCGCCGTCGGGCAGGCGCCGCCGCGCGGTGGAGAGTTCGAACCAGAATTCGCCGGTCGGCAGCGGCAGGCGGATGGTCCGGCCGTGCGAGCGCCCGGCGGCTTGCGCTTCGGCCAGGGCATGATGCACGGTATCGGCGGCGTCGGGCGGCAGCATCTCGCGGACCGTGCGACCAAGCAGGGCGGTACGCTGGGCGGCGAGCAGGGCGGGGTCGTGCGCCCAGACATTGAGGTAGCGGCCGTGACCGTCCAGCTCGAACAGCAGGTCGGGCACCGCCTGCAGGGTGGCGTCCAGTTCGGCATGGCTTTGCTGCAGCGCCTGTTCGGCGGCCTTGCGTTCGGTAATGTCGACGTCGAGGCAGTACATCTCCGGCTCGCCATCGGCATTGAGCAGGATGGTATGGCTGGAATAGACGTGCGCGGGGCCGCCATCCTTGCGGCGGAGCACCAGTTCCCCGGCCGGGATGGGGATGCCCTGCTCCATCCAGCGCGTGACATCGGCGATCACCGCCGCCTGCATCACCGGTGGAATGATCAGCTCTTCGAGCGTGCGGCCCAGCGCTTCGTCCGGGGTGTAGCCATAGAGCGCCGTGCTGGCCGGGTTCCAGTAGATGACGCGGCGCTGCCGGTCATAGCCTTGCACGGCGACATTGATGACGGTCTCGAAAATGGCGCGGAAGCGGGCATCGTCCTGATGCGGATTCGGGGTTTTTGTATTCATGGCCGGTGTTGTTATGATGAACAGCATCCTAACAATAGCACAGTTCCCGCCCGGGTCGCGGCGCTGTCAAGCGGAAAGGGAGAGTGCTTGCGCGCGTCAATGAAAGGCGCTATTTCTCCAGACAGCCGCCTGCCGGCTGGTGAAAATAACAACAACCTTGCCAGAGCCTGTCCCATGCCACCCGTTCTTGATGCTTTTCCCGGCGATCCCGGTTTGCCCTTTATCGGCCACACTCTGGCCTTTGTCCGTCATCCGCGACGCATGGCCGCCGATCGCTACCGCCGTTATGGCGAGGTGTCGCGCATCAATATCGCCGGTAACCGGGGCGTTCTGCTGCTGGGTCCGGACGCCAATGAATTCCTGACGCTGGACCGCGAGAAGGCGCTGTCATCCCGCGCCGCCTATGAGCCCTTTCTCAAGGATACCTTTCCCGATGCGCTCGGCCTCTTCGACTTCGAGGAGCATGCCCATCAGCGGCGCATCATGCAGTCGGCGTTCAAGAAAGACGCCATGCAGGATTATCTGGCCTTGCTCGGGCAGAGCGCGGCGGAGGCGATTGCCGGCTGGACGGTAACCACGCCCTTCCGGTTTGCACCGCAAGTCAAGCTGCTGTTGTTCAACCAGGCGGCATTGCTGTTCATGGGGGAAAGCCAGCACGATGCCGCCGCGCGGCTGATCCACCACTATGCACGCGCGGCGGCGGGAACGGTCGCCTTGCTGCGCTGGATGATTCCCGGCACCGCTTACTGGCGGGCGGTGCGCAGTTCGCTGCTGTTGCGGCAGATGCTGCGCGACAAGATACCCGGCAAGCGCGCCGCGCCGGGCCGGGACTTGTTCAGCCACCTGTGTTTTGCCCATTCCGAGGACGGCGAGCGCTTCAGCGACGACCAGATCGTCAAGCACATGCTCGGCCTGATGAGCGCCGCCCACGAAACCACGACCAGCGCCATCGTCGCCATGGCCTACGCGCTGGCAAAGCATCCGGAGGTGCAGGAGCGGGTGCGCGCGGAACTGGCGGCGGTCGGCCGGGACGAGCCGGCCTATGAGGACCTCGACGGCCTGGTCTATACCACGCGGGTCTTTCAGGAGTGCCTGCGGCTGTGGGGATCCTCGCATACCATGCCGCGCAAGGCGCTGCGGGATGTCCGCTACAAGGAGCATGTCATTCCCGCCGGCGCGATGGTGTTTATCAGCCCGTCCTTTGTGCATGTGATGCCGGAATTCTGGAAAGATCCGGAGCTGTTTGATCCGGAGCGCTTTGCCGAGGATCGCAAGGAACACCGGCAGCATCGCCACCTGTTCATGCCGTTTGGCGGCGGCGCCCATAAATGCATTGGCATGCATCTGGCGGAAATGCAGGTGAAGGTGTTCTTTTTCCATTTGTTGCGCCGTTACCGTCTGGCGCTGCCCGATCCGGACTATGTGCTGAAACTGCGCTATGTGCCGGTACCGGAGTCGGCCGACGGCTTGCCGCTGCTGTTGACGCCGCTGTGAGGCGGCGGCCTAGTCGTGGTGGAAGGTCTTGTTGACGATCCGCCATTCCTCATCAATCTTCATCAGCGCCAGATATTCGGTGTAGCGCAGCGCCTGGAACAGGTAGCGCGCGCGCACACTGGCGATCCGGCCGATCTGGTCGATGCCGTCGATGCGCATGTCGAACTCCTCGTCGAGCATCACCGGTGGCGACATGCGCTTGAGGATATTGAGGTATTCGTGCAGCTTGAGGGTGACCTTGTCGCCTTCGTAGTAGCCGAAAATTTCCGCCGACGGCAGGAAGACTTTCTGGATCAGGTCGATATTGCCTTCGTGCAGACCTTGGAAATAGGCCAGGATCTGCGATTCGATGGCTTGCAGCTCGGACATGGGGCCTCCGGTTTGCCCGGCTTCGGCGGCCGGGCGGGAAAAGCATGAAGCCGACAGTATCGCGCCGGACGGCCGCCGGCTCAATCCCTCGCGGCCGATGCCGGCGACCGCCGGAATACGCGGGTTATTCCTCGTTGAGCGCGCATTCGTAGCTGGACGGCTCGTGGCGGCAGCGCACCTTCTTCATCAGCGTCATCATCCGGGGGTCGTAGTAGCCTTCACGCGTGAGCTGGATGCGCGAATCCCGCATCATGCGCAGATACTTTTCCTGTTCGGCGGGCGGCAGGTCCAGCCAGTAGGTGGCCGGGATCGCCAGTTCCTGACGGCGGATGAAGTCCACGGTCTTGTCCATTTCCTCCAGGGCATAGGCGCGCAGGCGGCTGATGCGGGCGTCGAGGTCCGGCACCTGCCTGAGCAGGCGGGCGCGGTTGATCAGCAGCGTGCCGGTCACCTGCGTCAGCGGCAGGCGGAAGATGCCGCCGTAGACGCCCAATCCCTTTTCAAGCTCCAGCGGCTTCACCGCCATGGCCGGGGCCATGATGATGTCCACCTCGCCGCTGTTGAATTTGGTGCCGAAGCTGAAGTAGTCGCTGGCCACCGCCCGCGCGCCCAGTCGCTGCACGATCAGGCTTTGCGGTTTGTCAAAGTCGAGTACCGCCACCTTTTTGCCCAGCGCCTTGTCGACGCTGTCGATATGGCGGTTGTTGACCATGACGTAGGATGCGCCCAGCGGCATGACGGTGACCACCTGGTAGTCGCCGTGGATGGTCAGCGGATTGATGCGCGGATGATCCAGCGCGGCGGCCACGTCCTTGATGTGCTGGTAGTCGGGAGCGGCGCCGATGGAATCGATGCTGCCGACAAATTTGTTGAAGGCGCGCGCCCGCAGCGTGGACAGCGCCACGCCGTCGCACTGGCCGGCCTTGAAGTCCTCGGCGGCGATGCGTTCGTCGGTGTAGGGACGGACCGTGAGCGTGATGTTCCATTGGCGGGCGTCCAGCGCCAGGTTGCGCGCGTAGCGGCTGATGTCGCCCTGTCCGCCCTGGATATCGAAGACGCAGAGCGTCGCGTGCAGCGGTTTGAGCAACGGCGTGTCCTTGCCGGCGGCGATCGCCGTTCCCGTTGTCAGCGCCAGGCCGGCGGCCAGCGCCAGCCCGCCAGCCCAGCGGGCGGGGTTCCGGGTTAATGAACGTACCATGATGCTTGACCTCGTGTTGCCAAGAAGTCGCTTGCCGTGGCAAACGACAGCATCAACTTAGCACTGACAGATTTCAAAACCGCGTAATCTGTCTTTTTGTCTGACAAGATACTGACGTGAATGGTCAAGAAACGGGTGGAAGGGCCCGGTTGTGGCTAATTGCCAAAGAGCTTGTGCAGGAATTTCTTGAGCGGGCTGGCCGGGCGGGCGGCGGACTTTTTGCCGGAGCGGGGAGTGCGGTCGGTCCGGGAACTGTCCGCCAGCGATTTGGCCAGCGCCTGCAGGGCGGCGTTGCCGGGTTCGGCGTCGAGGCCTTGCCGCACCAGCTCGCGCGCCTGGCCGGTATCCCGGCGGGCGGCGGCGGCTTCGGCCAGGCCGCGACAGGCCTCGGCCACGCGGTGCAGGCCCGCTCGCGCCAGCGGCTGTTGCGGCGCCAGGGTCAGCGCCTGCCGGAAATAATGCACCGCGTTGTCATTGGCCGGTTGAAAGAGCCGGTTTTCGGCAAACCGGCGTTCCGCCAGCGCCAGCCATTGCCGGATGCGGGCGTCGCGCACCTTGACCAATCCCTCCCGGGCGTCGGTGTTGTCCGGATCGATGCGCAGCGCCTCGCGGTAATGGAAGTCGGCATTATCGGCGGCCGGGGCGATCAGCCGCCCCTCCGCCAGCCGTTGTCCTGCCTGCTGCAGGTGGTGCCACAGGCTGACCTGCCGCATGATGCCGGGCGCGGCCAGTGCCAGCAGACCGGCCAAGCCGGCGCCCAGGATTGCCATCCGGACAGGCCGGGGACGGTCCCGCCATGCCGCCCGCCAGGCCGGTCGGGAGTCGGGCGACGGTTCCAGCCGGTCGAGGGCGGCCAGCAGGGCGCGGCAATCGGCAAAGCGCTCCGCCGGATCCTTGGCCAGCAGGCGGTCGAGCAGCGGCTGACAGTTTTTCAGGGAGTCCGGCAGGCGTGGCGGCGGCATGTGCAGGTGGTTGGCGACGGTCTGGGCGTAACTGTCGCCGAGAAATGGATTGCGGCCGGTCAGCATCTCCAGCAGCAGCACGCCCAGGCTGTAGAGGTCGGTGCGCGCATCGACCGCCAGGCATTGCGCCTGTTCCGGGCTGCTGTAGGC
>CAZPZK010000093.1:0-9650 GCA_964591095.1 uncultured Moraxellaceae bacterium
GGGTTAGTCCGGCCACGGTGACGGTTTCGTCCGGGGTGATCCAGCGACCCTGGGTCATGGCCTTGGGGCTGGAGGAGATTTTCCGGTTCGCCGGCGCCGCCGGACGGGGGAGGGGCTGCGGGGCGGGGCGGGGGGACGGCGCGGGCGAGACGCCGTCGCTGTCCTGCCGGCGGACAAAATCAAGGAATTCCGGGATGGAGTAACCCTTCAGGTCCAGCCCGGCGTGTTGGAGGAAACTGGCCATCCGTTCTTCATTGCCCGCGTCGGATAGGAGTTTCCGGATCAGATCGGTCACGTCTTTAGGACCGGAAGGGGAGTGGCTCACGGGTAGGCTCGGATTAGGCAAGGCTGCGCCATTATAGGCGACGGCGGGGTATCGGCGAAATCGAACCATCGCCGAATGCGCGGGGGCGAACTTGGCAGGATCAGCTATGAGGCCAGCTTGTCCGCCAACTGATTCCGCACCGACCGGCCGTCCTCGTCTTCCGCCACGGCGAACAGGAACAGGCAGCGGCCGCCGCTGGATTGTTCCCATTGATAACCAATCTGCTTCTTCTCGCGTGAATCATCGTTGGTCTTGTACGGCTCGCCTTTGTATTCCACGGCCAGCACCCGGCCATCCACCAATTCCGCCACAAAATCCGGATAGAAGTAGTCGGTGGCCGTGGGCAGCCAGAATGAAAGCCGCTCCTGGCGTTCGATATTGCGTACCCAGTATTTCACCAAGGCATGTGAGTCGATGGCTTGTGCGCACAGGAATTCCTCGCTGGCTTTTCCGGCGGCGGTTTTCTCGCGCAAATCGTGAATGGTCGGGTAGAAGTGCTTGCTGAATTCGTAGCTGCCGTCATAGCACTGCCGGGCGGGGTAGCGTCCCGGCTGGAAGTGGAAGCTGAAATGCGCCAGTTCCTCCAGTGTGGGCACGGCCATGTCCGGCAAGCGCCCCTGAAAGCCTTTCTGCATGGCTTTTTCGCGTAGCCGTTCCAACTCCTTCGCCAAGGCTTGGGCGAGTTGGAAGCGGGCGCGGACCAGCGCGGTCAGGCTGAAACCCTTGTCATGGATCAGGTGCGTCACCATCCGCACCAGCCACGTCTGTAACTGTCGCTGGGACAAATAAGGGCGTCGGACTTCCCGATCCAGCCAGCGCACCAGGTCTTGCTCGCCGATATGACTGGCGACGTCATTCAGCAAAAGCTGCTGTGCATCCACATGGCGGTATTTGACCCGTTCGCCGTTCACGTCTATCTCAAAGGAGTTGACGGTTTCGTGCAGCGCAAAATTCGCCAGTTGCACCGGCTGGCCCAGCAAGTCCCAGTCACCCAGCGAGGACAGGGTTTCCCGCTCCACCAGTTCCCAATGCCCGCCCAGCTTCAGGCAAAGCTGCGGCACGGGCGCGAAGGTCAGGCCGAGTTGCACCGGGGCGCGGACCGCGCGGCGCACGGCCCGGTATTCATCCATTTGCTGTTTCACCGCCGCCCGCGCACCCGGTGGAACGGACTGGCTGATGAAGGTTTCCGCCTGAGCCAAGGTCGCCGGGTCGATGTCCCCCTTCAGAACGAGCGTTGCCCCTTGCGTGGTCTGGCGGATGGCGACGGCTTCTTTGAGGTCATCCGGCCAATGCCGGGTATCGGGTGCCTTCGGCAGTGTAATGACGCAATCCGGCACGGGTGGCAAGGCGGCGCCCGGCGCGGTCGGGATGCGCCCCTCGCCACCGGCCAGCGGCAGGCTGATTTGCGGCAGGATCAGGGCGGCGGTTTCCAGACGCTCAAAGCCCATGTTCTGCACCATGCGGTCTTTCAGGCAGGCGGCGGCTTCCGCGAAATTCGCCGCGACAATGTGGGCATAAGCGCGATTGAGGGCTTCTTGCTGACGACGGCGGGCATAGGGCATCCGCAACACGCGCCCCAGCAACTGCTCCACGTCCTTGGCTGAATTGACGGATTGCAGGCTGGCAAGCACATAGGCGAAGGGACAATCCCAGCCTTCTTTCAGCGCCTCGACGGTAATGACGTAGCGAATGGGACAGCCGGGATCGAACAGGTTGATGCCTTCCAGCTCCTTCTGTGTGCCGGTGGCGATGGCAATCTGCGCCGCCGGGATTTTTTCCTGTTCAATCAAATGCCGGCGCACCACATCGACCACGGCCTCGCCGCCCTTGGGCTGGGCCTGCACAAGGGCAATGGGGCGGATATAGTCCGGCTCTTTCTGCGCCTCCAGTTCCAGCCGGTCCCGTGTCAGGATGGCGTCGCGCAGGCATTCGCGCCAGCCTTCCGGATGTTCCGCCAGCACGATGGGCAGCTTGATCATCTGTTCGGCTTTCAGTTCCTGAGCGGCGACGTGGTACAGCACGTTATTGCCGGGGACCGGTGTCGCCGTCATTTCCACGATACAGCTGGGATTCAGCCGTCCCAGGGTTTTGAAGAACCGGTCCGTGCGGTTGTTGTGCGCTTCATCGACAATTACCAGCGGGCGGTTCAGGTGCAGCCAGTTGGCGACGGAATACTTGACCCGGCCCAGGTCGGCGGCGGTGAGGTAGGGCTGATTTTCCAGATCGGCGGCCGTGACTTTTTCCAGACTTTCCGACTGATGCGGCGGCAGGTTGTCAAAGTGCGGAGCCAGCTCCTCGAAAAACGAGTAGACATTGCGCTTGGCGGTGTCGCTGACGTTGAAGGACTGAATGGTGGCGACCACGATGATGCAGGCTTTGCCCATGTCGTTCGGGCTGATGGTTTGCAGGCTTTCCAGATCGCAGACCTGCACGCGGTCGCCGAAGTATTGGGCCAGCGCCTGCCGGTAGGGGTGGCGGGCGTTCGACAATGCTTCCAGGGTCTGGCTGCGGATGGTGTCGGACGGCGTGAGCCACAGCGCCACGGGGGCGTCGGTATCGCGCACCGTCTTGCCCGCCAGCGCCACGCAATGCGCCGCCAGCAGGGTTTTGCCGCCGCCGGTGGGAATGCGCAGGCAGACGCAGGGCGTTTCACCAAAGACGGCGTGATAAGGCTCGCCCGTCCGGCCCTGGGTGGCGAGCGTGGCGCTGTAGGCATCGGCGACCGGCAGGCTGCGGGTGGCTCGCAGAAAGCGCTCCAGCACCGCCAGCGTGTTTTCCTGATAAGACTTCAGTGTCAGCATGGCCATCAGCGCATCTTCACGTCATAGGGAATTTGTTTGAAGGTGATGCCTTCCGCCGCCAGCCGGGCAGCGCCGAGGGTGGTGGTTTCGCCGTAGATGACCTTGGGGCCGGAGTGGGGGAATTCGGTTTTGATCATGTGCAGGATGGCGGCGGTCAGGACGTTGCCGCTATCCGGCCGGCGGTCGCCGAGGATGCCGTTGTAGAGCAGGTAGTAAGCGGTTTCGCCCTGTGTGCCCAGCTTGAGGGTGTTGAGGTCTTGCCGGGTGGGTTCGCCGGTTTCAAAGTGCCAGATGAAGGCGGCCAGGGTGGTGAAGCGCACGTCCGGGTTGATATGGCCGTTGGAATCAAAGGCGGATTCGCCCAAGGTGCAGAAGCGGAAGCCGCCGCCGCCTTGCCAGCCGACGGTTTCGCTGATTCCGCCTTGCTCGCCGTTGATGACTTTTTGCAGGCGGGGAATGCAGTGGGTGCGGGCGTGGTCGCCCATTTCGATGCCGATGTAGCGGCGGTTCATCTTTTGGGAGACAGCAGCTGTTGTCCCGCTGCCAAGGAATGAGTCCAGAACCAGATCATCGGGGTTGGTGGCAATTTGAAGTACGCGCTGGAGGAGGCGTTCTGGTTTGGGCGTGCTAAAAATATCATCTTCATTCAATAATTTAATTTCCTTTTTTGCCTCCTCGTTGTCGCCAACCTCGTTGCGTCCCCAAAGAGCTTTTGCAACAACACCATCCTGAACTTCAGTTAGGAAGCGCTTGAGACTCGGTTTTGCATCGCCCTTTGGGCCAAACCATAAGCGATTGTCTGCCCGCAGACGTTCAATCTCAGCAGGAGGGCGGCTCCAACTACGCCCTTTCGCGGGTAAGACCTGCTTCCCAGATGGCGTCGTGATTGGGTAGAAGTCTCTTTCTCGATACTCAGCACGAGTCAGGTCACTGGGCTTCCAAAGTCCGCGAAGGTCATGATCAGGATTTTTATATGCAGTGTCTTGTCTGTCCGAGCGGGGCAGCAGATTCCAAAGCCACTTATCGACAGAGCGGGTATAGACGATAACGTGGTCGATATCAGAGGAAATACCTTTCTGATTGTTGCCTGGTGAGTACTTCTTCTGCCACACCACGTTTGCGATGAAACTCCTCCGCCCAAATACCTCATCCATCAGTACTTTGAGGTAATGGGCTTCATGGTCGTCGATAGTTATCCAGATGCTGCCATCTTCCGCCAACAAATCACGCAGCAAGACCAAGCGCGGATACATCATCGACAACCACTGGCTATGCTCCAGCTTGTCGTCGTAGTGTTCAAAGGCGCTCTGAGTGTTGTACGGCGGGTCAATGAAGATGCACTTCACCCGCCCGGCATAGAAGGGGATTAGCGCCTTCAGCGCCAGCAGGTTGTCCCCCTGAATCAGCAGATTCTCGCTTGGCTGGCCATACGCGGCCTCCTGCTTCAACAAATGGTAGGGCACTTCGCGGGGCGTTTCCTTCGCCTGATTCTTATTCACCCAGTCCAAAAACGGCATTGCCTGTTCCACCCCTTTCCGCACGAGAGCCGTTGTGCAAATGTGACGGCACGACCCCCTTGATTGCCTGCCAAGCACTCGCCAGCTAAGAAGCGGCCACCCTGTATATTTGGCAATTGGTTGGTGTCGCCAAAAATCGCCGTTAATTTTGGCGTATACGTCAAATTTAGCAAGCAAATTTTGCGTCATGCGTTTGGCGTAATCCGCCAATTCTTCCGACAATCCGGCCCATGAAAATTGGTGACGTACTGCGTAGGCGCAGAAAGGAGAGAGCCGAGACCTTGGAGGAAGTGGCCTTCCGGGCGGACTCGAACGCCAGTAACATCTCCAGAATTGAGCGTAACCAGCAGCAAGTCAGCGCTGAGTTGCTGGAGCGACTTGCCGAAGCATTAGAATGTTCCGTTGCGGACATTTATGCAGAGATGGGCGCTGCAAAAGGCAAACCCAGCAAGTTGCCGGATAAGGAAACCGAAGACGCCATCAACATCCAGCGCAGCCTGCGCGCACTGTCTCCCCAGAACCGCCTGCTGGCCATGGAATTCATCAAACTGCTGGCCCGGCTCCAGAACCAGAGTCCGGGTTAAGTCTTTAAGTTATGCCCCGCAATGCTTGCGGGCTACAGAGGCTGGTTCCTCCCTGAACCGAATGACGCCATTGTAACTCCAGACCCCGTTGGGGCGCATCGCATGCGCCCTCTCGACCGAACAGGAAGCCGGTTTACGGAATGAACAACGTGTTCTGCGGAGAGGGCGCAAGCGTTGCGCCCCAACGTCCGCTACAGCAGCGCAAACCAGACGAAAAACAGCAGGGTCAGCAGCAAGCCGATGACCGAGACGGCTCTGGCCAGAAGCGAGGCTCCCCGGATGATGGGGGCCGGGTGCGGTTCCTGCGTCATCTAGGTAGCCGTCGCTTGGGGGCCCCTGGCAATCCCCAGCAGCGCCGTTTCCGCCGCCCTGACCAGCGCCCCCGTTTCTTCCTGACCACCGTCGCCCCGCGCCAGTTGCACCGTCAGCCCTTCAATCAGCGCGATCATCAACCGCGCCCGCCGCGCCAGTTCGCCTTCATCCAGATGAGGAGCCACGCCCTGCACCAGCCGCATGAACTGCTTGCGCTCGCGGACCCGTACCTGCTCCAGCACCCGCGCCGCCGCCGGATGACGGTTGGCCAGCGACCAGATTTCCATGAACACGCCGCCCACGTCCGGCCGCTGCGCTTCCGCCAGGAACAACGCCAGCGCCGCCCGCAGGTGCGCCTCCGGCCCTACGTCCGTCAGTGACGCGGTCAATCCGGCCACCGCCGCCTGGTATTGGTCCATCTGGTACAGCAATACCGCTTCCACCAGCGTGTCCTTGTCACGGTAGTAATGCTGCACGGTGCTGAGGCTGACCCCCAGCGCCGCCGCCACGCCGCGCATCGACAGCCCGGCATAGCCTTCCGCCGCGAACAGCGCCCGCGCCGCGTCCAGGATGTCGCGGGCGCGGTCCATGCCCTTGCCGGTGGTGCCGGAGTCTTTTTTCTTCAACGATTCAAGCAGGGTGTCGCGCATGCGGAAACGGCCGGTCACGGGAATTCGGGGTGTCTATTCTCCGACCGGTTGACGAATAGGTCAACCGACCGATAACATCCGCCCCGATTCGGTCACCTGACCTAGACCCGCTCCCGGAGAACGCCATGAACACCGCCAAGAAACGCTGGATGGATTCGGACCTCGAACTGTACCGCGACAATGTCCGCCGCTTTGTGCAGAAGGAAATCGCCCCGCACGCCGAGAAGTGGGCCAAGCAGCAGCACATCGACCGCGAAGTGTGGCGCAAGGCCGGTGAACTGGGCCTGCTGCTGGCCGACGTGCCCGACGATTACGGCGGCAGCGGTGGCAACTACGCGCACATGGCCATCCTGTTCGAGGAACTGGGTTACGCCGGTGACCGCGCCTTCGGCGCGCATGTGCACGCCATTGCCGCGCATTACATCCTCAACCTCGGCACCGAGGAGCAGAAACAGAAATACCTGCCGAAGCTGGCCAGCGGCGAGATGATCGGCGCCATTGCCATGTCCGAACCCAACGCCGGTTCCGACCTGCAGGGCACCCGCACCCGCGCCGTGCGCGACGGTGACGAGTACGTGATCAACGGCTCCAAGATCTTCATCTCCAACGGCTACCTGGCCGACCTGATCGTGGTCGTGACCAAGACCGACCCGGAGGCCGGTTCCAAGGGCGTGTCGCTGATGCTGCTGGAAACGAAGAACGCCCCCGGCTTCAAGGTCGGCCGCATCCTGGAGAAGCTGGGCCAGAAGGGCCAGGACACCTGCGAGCTGTTCTTCGACGACGTGCGCGTGCCGGTCGCCAACCTGTTGGGCGGCGTGGAAGGCAAGGGCTTCTATCACTTGATGAGCGAGCTGCCCTATGAGCGGCTGATGCTGGGTATCGGCGCGATGGCGATCATCGAGCGGGCGCTGGACCTGACCGTGACCTACACCAAGGAGCGCAAGGCCTTCGGCAAGCCGCTGCTGGAAATGCAGAACACCCGTTTCGTGCTGGCCAACCTGAAGGCGCAGGCGGTGATGGCGCGTGCTTTCGTGGATGAATGTATCCAGCGCATGATTGACGGCGAGCTGGACACGGTGACGGCCTCGATCGTGAAGCTGAACCTGAGCGAGCTGGAATGCCAGGTGATGGACCAGTGCCTGCAGTTCTTCGGCGGCTATGGCTACATGCTGGAATATCCGATCACGCAGATGTATGCGGATGCGCGGGTGCAGCGGATTTATGGGGGAACGAGCGAGATCATGAAGGAGATTATTGCCAGGTCGCTGTAAGCGTCATCGTGGCTTGCGCCCTCCTGCCCGCCAGCCTGCAGTAAGTAGCCCGCAAGGATTGCGGGACAAGCGTTTGCTGCGGGGTTGTCGCCAGGGCGCGGGCGGGCTTTGCGGCGGCGCATTTTTTTCCAAGCCGGGGCTGGACAAGAGGGGCGTGGCGGGTTACAAAGGAGTTACGAATAATGACCATAAAACCGGCAAGGGATTGTTGTGCATGCCTCTCATTTCTCCTATGGCGTTAAGCCAGCCAGCCAGCCAGCCAGCCAGCCAGCCAGCCAGCCAGCCAGCCAGCCAGCCATAACCTGCGCGTCCGCTGGCGGCCTCGTTTTTCAGCCGTTTTTGTGGTGCCTGTTGACCGGGTCTTTTGCGACCCGGTTGTGTGTTTTTTCGCGTTTCCGTTGCTTTTCGTGCTCTCTTTATCCTGTGGATGCGTTGCCTTGTGTGGCCGTTGCCGCCATGCAAGTGCGTGTCCCGTTTAGCTCTGTCTGGATGCAGCCATGACCTCATCTGTAAAAACTCTGAAGACTTTTTTCTTGGCGGCCGGGGTGGTGGCTTTAGCGGGGTGTGGCGGCGGGGGAGGCTCGCAATCCGTTGTGCCCGTACCCGTCAGCGTGTTCAAGGTCAGCAGCATTAATCCTGATTCCGCCTTGGTGGGGAAAGAAGCCACGTTCACGTTGAAGGGTGAGGGGCTGAATGGGGTGTCACTGAGTATTCCAGATTGCACAAATTTGAAAGTAACACAGCATACAGGCACTCAACTGGTAGCGATGTGTACCCCGGCGGTGGCAGGCAGTAAAACGCTAAGCCTGAAAAATGGCAGCGGCGCGGTGATGTTTCAGCAGCCGGTGGAATTCTTTGCCCCGGCGCCGGCAGACGCCGTGGTGAAATCGGCTGTGGTTGCCATTAACAAGGCAGATGAAGCACGTATTGCGGTTGTGGCACCTGTGACGTCGGTTGCGGACCCGGAAACCGATATTGCCGTGACATTCAACAGCCCATCACCGGAGCTTGCCGCATTGCCGGTGGGCCAAGTGATGATCTTCCCAAAAAGCAGCCGGTTTCCGTTCGGCTTTGCCGGGAAAGTAACCGGAATTTCAGGGGATGCTGCGACAAAAACAGTGAGCTTTGCACGCGTGGGCATGGAAGAAGTGTTTGAGGAACTGGATGTTGCAGTCGCCTTGGAAAATGCTGATGCCTTGTCAGAGCCTGTGTTCTACCCGGCGTTATTGAAAGCAGGCGGAACCCCCGCGCCAACGGCAGCGGTAAGCAAGTCGCTTGTGGGCAGCAAAGCATTGGCGGCCAGCAAAGCCGTGGGTGCAGGAAATAACAACAGTATTTTTAAATTCAGCCCGTCTTGGAATGCTGAAACCAAAACATTTTCCTTGGGCGTGGAAATGCCGTTTGCGATAGCGGCTATGAAGGAAAGCGGATCCAGAACCTACAAGGCGTATAACGAATGCCCGAAAAAAGACGCATCCACCAGTGCGCTGGTGGCGTACAGTGGCTGTTTAAAGGTAACGCCGACTATCAATTTCGAACTGGGCAATATCAAGTTTGAAAATTCAAAGCTGAATATATCCAAATCCAAAATTGAACATGCCGCGATGTCTTTCAGCGCCGATACGGCGGCTGATTTTAGTTTCAAGCTTGAAACCGGCACGGTGGGCAGCAACACCAATGCGTTCAAGCTCTCTGCCAAAGACATGATTGATGCCTTTTTTAGCCTGGGTGCTAAAAAAGACACCATCCGGCTAGGTGGCGAAACGGGTTATGTTGGCGAAATTAAAGGGGTGGAGTGGGATGAAGACCGCATTGCGTTGGGGTCGCTGGTGTTCAGTGTCCAAAAAGCGGTGGCTCAGGCGGGAATTCCGATAGATACCCCGCAGGGTGGGTATCGGGAGGTTCGCGCAACCGATATCCAGATTTTTATTACCTTGTTCATGACCGCCAAGGGCGAGTTAGTGGGTGAGTTAACCGCAAAATATGAACTGCCCAAGCTGAGTATTGGGGCCGGCCTCAGTATTGATAAAAATGTCATCAGTGCGCCAGATGGCAAAAATTTTGTCATCAAGCGTGAGGGCCAAGTGCTGAGCTTGAGTGGTCAGGGCAGCATGAAAGCCAGCGCCAGTGCCGGGGTAGCGGTGGGTTTGGGGGTATTTGGTATTGTGCCGTGGGATACCACCTATGAAG